>NZ_PJBL01000018.1:0-149336 GCF_002836135.1 Shewanella sp. GutCb
AAGCGAATCATTCTCCCCCTCCCCACCTAAAATAAAAATTCTAATCCGTTTTTTCCATCGCAAAGAAATAAAAACACACAAAAGACCAGTCACAATGCTAGCTGGTAGTCCCAAACTTACGGCTTGAGGCCTAATAAAAAAGTGACCGACAAAAAAGACAGGGATAAATGCAATACACGCCACATTAACATAACGCTTCAAATTTCCACCACAATTTACACAAGTTGAATCAGAAGTGCCAAACATTTTATGTTTTAGTGACATTTTCGAGTAAAACTACAGCATGGACACTTCATACAACCTCTTATAGTAATGGCTTGTTAATAGTACAATATAAACAAGCCCCCCTTGAGTTCAACAATACTAACAACTTAAATAATTAACGGTCATCAGCCTCATTACAAAAGCCTTGACGTCTAACTTGGATTGAGCAAAAAGCTTAGGATTAACAATGGCTGGCTGTTATTTTTTCAATCAAACAATGTTTCACACTGTAGTGGCATCGCTAATTTGATTATCTCTTATGTCCTGGTGCAGTTCATATTGGATACAACCTCCCTCTTTTAAGGTTGATTAGTCATAAGCTATCGACAAGAGACAAAGGAGCGATAATGACAAAGCCGATTGTGGGATCGGCTTATTATGCACATTAGAACCCTATGGATACGGCAAGCATCTTTCAAGTCTTCGTAAACCGGAATGCAAACGTGAACGCAAGACTGAAAATAATGTAGATAAGCGGAACTGTATTACTTCGCTCTTAACTTCGATCTTTTTTACCAAATTTAAATAGTGAGCTAAATTGGTTATTTAAATTTACGACTTTAATTATATGATAGAGGTTGATGATAATGCATATACAGTTCATCAGAACGACGGGGTATGCACTAATTAACAGTGCGTATGTCACCATTATTGCGCAACCAATTGAATTAAGGTAACGAAGTAGGGTTACATTAGTGACCAGTAAGGATATTGCAATAACGGCCGAGCCCAAGTAACCGATAATTTCATAGCTCATTATATTTACCTTTTATAAAACCATTAGTTAAACTTTTATTAAACTATGGAGAATGGTGCTTTTATTAAAATGACTGCAAGCCGTTTCTATGGCATAAGCACCACGTTTGAATTATTGCTTAAAATAGGTTTTTTCCATGATGGAAGCGATAGATAGCCTCCAGTGCAACCTCTGTTTCCTTCTCGATACCTTGTTCGAGTAGAATATTTCGCTTACCCCAAAAGTTTTCGCCTCGTTTATGGTTCGCGGCTACCGCACAGATGGTTGCGCCTTTTAAACCTCGACGGTGACAGACGGTAAATAGTGCCGATGCTTCCATTTCAATATTCTTCAAATTCAGATCGATAAGCTTCTGGATCCATTCAGGGGTCTCACCGTAAAATGAGTCATCAGTTGAGCTGATCCCCCAGTGAACCTGATAGTATTCACCGATAGACATCTCTTTAGCGACGCGGATCAGCTCGGATGTAACCTCAAGATCGGCGACGGCCGGTAGATTGTCCGGTACATAAAATTTTGATGTACCTTCATTCTTCATCGCTGCGGTGGTGATAACTAAATCGCCAATATTGATATCGTCT
The DNA here is from genome assembly GCF_002836135.1 of Shewanella sp. GutCb. Lineage (NCBI taxonomy): Bacteria > Pseudomonadati > Pseudomonadota > Gammaproteobacteria > Alteromonadales > Shewanellaceae > Shewanella > Shewanella sp. GutCb. The sequence continues at coordinate 1,603 of NZ_PJBL01000018.1, forward strand.
TGCAGCGCAGCACAGCTTCCCAAACGGATGAATACCTTGGCGCCGATGTTAGCTAGCTCTTCAGCTGCGATAGCGGTAGATGGGCAGCCCATGCCAGTTGATGTAACTGAGACTCTGACCCCCTTGTAATAACCGGTATAAGTTTTATGCTCGCGCTTATGAGCAACCAGCTCTACATCATCCATATATTGGGCGATGATGTCTGTTCTGAATGGGTCGCCTGGGAGCAAAACGTATTCGGCGACGTCTCCCTCAACCATGCCGATATGATACTGCTTAATTCCATTGGTTCTTTCGCTTTTATTAACGACTGACATTAGTCACCTCTATAAATATGATTAAAAGATTGTGTTTTTAAATTATTGGTCGAGATCTATTTTCTCGATGATTTATATACGTAATTCATCGTAAATAAGATAATAGATATTTAGTTTCATCCTATTTGCAGAAATTAAATATCCCGTCGATAACAATATGGTATTAAAGTTGACTGTTTACATCTACTGCCAATCACTTGAAACAGTTTTTCCATCTGAGAAGAGAAAAACTTTATACCGATTAGTATTAAGTCACTTAATCAGGGTTTAACAATACTGTTTGAGGAGAGAAAAGAACGGCTGTATAAAAAGAATTATGTACACGGAGCTGGTAGCGAAAGAATAGGGAGAACGTAAGGGTGGCAAGTGAGTCTGATTTTGCTGCCACCCAATGTAGTGAATAGTGAGTACTTAGTTTGATTTAATGGTTAACGCTTAAGACATTTTGATAAGTTTTTGTCCCAGTAGGGCGGTTGGCCTATGACCTGTTTGACAAAATCTATGATGGTTTTCAGTCGAACCGGGAGGTGTTGGTATTTCGGGTAAACGGCATAGACAGGCATCTTTTGCGTTGGTTTCCAGTCTGACATCAGCGGAATGAGTTTTCCGCTCTCCAGCTCATCGCTTAACAGGTAACTGGCGATATAGCCTATGCCTCTGCCCGCCAGAACGGCGTCACGAATGGCTTCGGCCTTGTCTACCCGATAATTCCCTGAGACCTGTACATCAAGCTGTTCTTCATCTTTTGCAAATAGCCAGTGAGTGTAGCTGCGATTCTTACTGTGGTAGGTGACGCAATTATGCCCCTCTAAATCGTAAGGGTGTGTCGGCGCGCCATGTTCTTGTATGTAGTCAGGGGATGCCAATAGTATAAAGTGTGTATCGACGATTCTTTGTGCGACATAACCGGCATTGATCTCTTCAAAAGTGGTGAACCAGAGGTCGATCTCCTCCTCTAACATGTCGACCTTATAATCAAACAGGCTGACTTCGGTAGTGAGTGAAGGATATTTTTTCTGAAGATCATCTAATGCCGGTAACACGTGCAGAGTGCCAAATGAGCAAGAGAGTGCCAGGCGAACATTTCCGGAAACCTCATCTCTGGAGTCCGTCATCAGTGTGTTGGCGCTATGGATCAAACCTACAATCTGATCACAATAATCGGCAAAATCTTTGCCTTCTTGAGTCAGAGCGAGACTTCTGGTGCTGCGATTGATGAGTTGAACGTTAAGCTTCTCTTCCAGAATATGCAGTTGCTTACTGACGTGAGATACAGAGACTTCGAGCTTCTCAGCAGCCTTAGTGAGACTCCCGGTGGTCGCTAAGGCGTTAAAGAGGACCATTTGGTAGGCTTCATGTTGCAGACCGTCCTTCATTTTTCAACCTCATATCGTATAAAATTGAATTTCATATTTCTCTCGTTTTTATAACAGCTTTATATACGTCGCAGCGCCGCAATTGTCCTGTTGTATATATTAATTAAAACATCACAATAAACTCAACAAATCATGAACGTTAATAGCAAAACAATGAATAGCCAAAAGCGTCACTATGAAATGGGGTTAATAATCACCAAGGTGCCTTTTTATAATCAACCCCAGATATGACCGCGTTATACATATTATAACCACACTTAATCAAGCAAAAGGCCTTTTTAGTTTCACAGCGTGAAATATAGCAATAACGCCCACAAAAAAGTTTTATACGAATGTAGCATAATGCCGAAAATACCCCCATCCTAAATGGGATTTTATTTATGTAAAAGTGGGGGGGTATTGAAAACAAAAGATGTGTTACGTAACAATTACTTAATATGTTTTTGCCAATATTTCCAACTGGAAATGGGGTAAGTATTTGGTTGGAAACAATGACGGTAATTCGCAAAACTGAATTAAAAAATGCTAACTGATGTCATGAAACTTATTTATGTTTTTATTACTCAAAAAATGCTTATTCTGTAAAGAAAACGCTTGAAAGTATGCGAGTTCACCTACATTACAAAGCTCACGTCTTTGCATTTCAAACAATCACACCTACATCTACCACATGTGACTAGATCAAATATCGATTCTGAAACCTCAATTGGGATTTCTAAGCCCGATCATAGTTGTTATTGAGAAAGAACCAACTGACAACAGGATTTATGTTAAAAAGGCCGTAAATTTGACGCTTCGCAATATTGGCAAGCGAAACACCGACCTCAATAATGCGGCTATCATAGTTGCGAATAGAATCCCTATGTTCGAAAGTAAGTCTGCAAAATGGATTGGCAGAAATGCGCAGAGTGAGCTTGTGAAATCTGATGTTAATATTCTGCCTTACCCACGGTTCTTATACAGAAAAAATAGCTAACAATACCGATAATTTGGGGCGTTAATCTCAATTCAGTCATACTTTTTGTAATGCAAACTAACCGATTTAAAGCCCAAGCCCTAAACTGTTAATGTCCAGAAATGAGCTAGACGCTACTCTGAACTCGCTGGCAGATCATCTGCTGTGGAACGTGCAAGCTTCTGAAAAAGGGATTTTTCAGCAGAGCCTACATGGAGGTATTCACGGCGGCTTGCAAAGGAACATAGTGGATGAGCTGCTTTCCATCATAAGTAGATGTTTTAGGTAATGGCACTAGATCCCAGCCCAGAAGCCTTGCCGGGATGACTCCCAATTATTCCCAAGTTGTTCTGCTAAGCTATCTCATCTCTGTCCAATTTCAATTTAGACCAACTGCATCAAACTCTGTTGAGCTGACACTCGCATAACCACTATTTTAAAAGTAAGAAGCCACCTTTCGGTGGCTTTATAGACTGTTCATCGAAATTTACTTTTAACCCACTACTTAGGGAGTGACGCTTGATGCGCTTGGATAAATTCATCCATTTCAACTTGCGCCCGTAATTGAGCTGTAGCTAGCGTATCGCTAGCCGTCATTGCCACTACCACTTCGTAGTAACACTTAATTTTTGGCTCAGTGCCTGATGGCCTAACAATGACTCTGGCGTCATTATCAAGGCGATAGATGAGTACATCACTGGCAGGCAAACTAATATCTTCCTCGCCTCCGTCTGCAAACAATCGCTTACCTAGGCTGATATCGTCGGTCGACACCACTTTGTGGCCTGCTATCGATTGTGGTGGATTGTCACGTAAATAAGCGCCAATATTGGGCGTTGTCGGTTTTAGCGCAATACTTACCTGGCTATTAAGATGGAACCCATGCTGTTGATATATTGACTCTAATCTATCCCAAATCGTTAGCCCTTTGCTTGCAAGCTCTGCGGTCAACTGTGCAAAGCCAACTAATGCTGATAAACCGTCTTTGTCCCACACCATGGTGCCAAGCGTGTAACCGAGCGCTTCTTCATAGGCAAACAAAAATCGATTATCGTCTGTTTGTTCGGTCATACCGACATTGGTCAGCCACTTAAAGCCGGTTAACGTTGTGCGACAAGTCGCGTCTAAACTGGTGGCAACTTTAGATAAAAGACTCGATGACACAATCGTGGTGCACGTGAATCGCTGATTATCGGGTGCATGTGTCAGTAGATAGTGGCCAAATAACACCCCGACTTGATCGCCAGTCAGCATTTGGTAATCACCATCCGATTTACGGACAGCAACGGCAAAGCGGTCAGCATCTGGATCGTTGGCACAAGCTAACATTGCGTTGTGCTTTTTAGCCTCCGCCATCACCATATCCATCGCCCCCTTCTCTTCAGGGTTTGGAAAGTTTACCGTTGGAAAATCACCATCGGGCAGCGCTTGAGCCGCGACAGAATAGACCTTGGTAAAGCCAGCGTCTTTGAGCACATCAAGTGCCATTTCATTGCCCACGCCGTGCATAGCGGTGTAGGCGAGACTCACCTGCTCTGGCGCTGTTTGATGTTGTAATACCGGTGATTGATGCACACCATCACGATAAGCCTGATAAAAATCATCTGACAAAATCTGTAAATGACCCGCGATTAATGCGTCATCTAATGAGGTGACCTTTATCTGCTCGTTGGCGGCCTTTTCAATACACGCCGCGATACCACTGTCATGCGGTGGGATGATTTGCGCGCCATTGCCCCAATACACCTTATAACCATTGTATTGCGGGGGGTTATGGCTGGCTGTCACCACAATGCCAGCGGCTGCACCAAGGTGTAGCACACCAAATGCGACGAGTGGGGTCGCGGCAATTTTTTTCGTAAGGTAAACCTTAATCCCTAATCCACACAGCACACCGGCGGCATCTTCAGCAAACTGTTGTGAGTCATGGCGGCCGTCATATCCAATCACTACACCGCGCGTGGCAATGTCACTGACTTGTGCCATTAAATACTTCCCCAGCCCTGCAGATGTTTGCTGTACAACTAAACGGTTCATCCGAGTCGGTCCTGCGCCCACTACGCCTCTAAGCCCTGCGGTACCAAATGCTAAACGCCCAGCAAAGCGAGCAGTGATAGCTTGTTCGTCACCCGCGTCAATCAAGGCTTGTAGCTCTGCACGCATTAGTGGGTCAGGGTCATTCTTAAGCCAATGCTGTACTCTAAATTTTAACTGCGTATCCATGGTTCACTCCAGTTTGTACCCGCTAGATAACCGTTATTAGTTTTATGCTCAATACTCGATAAGCATAAACGGCTACTGCAATTGAAAACGATTAGTATCCACACTAAGCCTAGCCCAAACAGAGAACAAGATAATTTGCATTAAAGTTTTTACATCAAGTAAATGTCCGCTCAACGCGACTCATTTATCAACCGTCCAAATTCCAATACGCATTACAATTGGTAAACACAGCCAATAGATAGTGGTCGCAGCGAAGGTCACTGATAGTGTAAAATGGCCGCACAAACATTGATGACTGCGTAATAGAAAAATGAGCCTGCTTAAAACTGAATGCCATATCAAGGTCACAGATCCCGAAATTGATGCGGTGAGTCTGCTGTCACAACAAACTGAACTCAGTAAACAGACAATAAAACAGGCAATGCAAAAAGGCGCTGTTTGGCTTACTCACGGTAAACAAACTAATCGCTTAAGACGCGCCAAAAAAGCGTTGAATCAAGGCGATGAGGTGCACCTCTATTACAATCAAGCAGTGTTAGACGAACAAGTCGACGCGGCTGAGTTATTATTTGACGAAGGTCAATACAGTGTATGGTTTAAGCCATTTGGCATGCGCTGCCAAGGTTCTAAGTGGAGCGACCATAGCACGATTAATCGCTTTGCCGAGACTCACCTAGAGCCTGCTCGTAGCGCCTATATTATCCATAGGCTCGATCTTGCTGCAACTGGGCTTATCGTATTGGGCCACAGTAAAAAGATCACTGCCGCCATTGCTAAGTTATTTGAAACACGCGCATTAGATAAATATTATCAGGTGATCGTAGAGGGCGAGTTTTCTGCCGCAAAGGTCACTATCGACAGCGAAGTTGATGGTAAGTCGGCGCTGTCATACGCCCACCGACTTGAATACAACGCCGAGCTAAATCAATCTAAAGTACAGGTGAAGATTGAGTCTGGCCGAAAACACCAAATACGGGTGCATATGGCAAGTATCGGGCACCCGGTGGTGGGCGATAGATTACACGGCAATGGCAGTGAAGCGACGCCAAATTTACAGCTCACCTCATGCTATTTAAACTTTATCTGCCCTATCACTCAACAAGATAAAGTCTTTGAACTACCACAAGCTTATCGTCCGCACTTTTAAGTTGACTATAGAGACAAAAAAGCCACGTTCTATTTTAGAAAGTGGCTTTAATCATTAACACTAAAGTCGTTCTAAGTCTGTACGATTTTAATCAGTACCGTCTCAATGATTATTGTTTAATCAGTCCTGTCTTCGCACTTACCCGCGATTCTTTTCTTGCCAGAAAACATCGCTGAAATAATACCTGGTTGATGACGTACTTCAGCCAATACAACACCGATGATATGCAGCAAGATAAGCAACATTAATAGATAAACACTGTAGAGATGAATGTCGCCAGCAAGACTCTTATAAGGCTTCATACTGGCTTTTTTATCGAGATTCACTCCAGTATCGTCATAGGCTTTTATGGTGGTAGGATCGACGTTATCAGCGGCGATGTAACGAGTAACCACTCCCGCAAAAGGCGGATAATAGATGTCGGTTCCCGCACGCATCAACCCCGTCGTCATAATCACCACCAGCAGAGTCATTATTGCTACAACAGCGAACTTTCCGATAGGATTATGCCCTATATATTGCGGATTTTCGCCTTTACTCAAACGGTGTCTATAGGCAGTTACATCACTTATTTTGGGACGCATTGTGGAAAATTTAGCAAATCCAGTGCCGACAACGCCCCACACTAACCTGATGATCAAATTAACGGCAAACATATAGCCAATAATGGTGTGTAACTCTTTAAGTTTAATCTTTGCAGCCAAACCACTGATCCCAAGTTCAGACTTAAATAGCATAATTAAACCGACAAACATTAATGCTGTGATTAGCACGACATTGACCCAATGAAAAACACGCACAGGTTTATCCCAAACTTGGTGTTCAACCAATTCATTGGCTACTTTATTATTCATTTTATTACTCATACGGTATTCCTAACGCCCTAACATTGCTGAGTTGTCATAAAGGTAATTGATGACCTAAAGTACAAACGCCCGTTAAAGCCACCATTTTAGTTATATTATTGCTAGCAACTTGGAACAACGCTGCTATCAAACTGCTACTAGAAAAAACCAGTATAAACTGTCAGGTTTAAGTTTCAGTTAATATTCATTAATATTCAACAGAACGTTTTCGCTCAATGCTGTTCAAGCAAACCTAGCCACAGCCCCCGCCACGGTTGGCCTTACGCCAATAAACATCTTTAACATTAAATAATACCCCGAGTGACAGGCTTCACAATAATTATCATCAGCCCGTTCAAGTGCTTACTTAATAATCAAATGTGTTTGATATTGATAGACATTCTCATTACCATCCATGCCTAATTGAGAATCTTACACAACATAACCAAATTAACTCTAACCTGCGCTTAACATTTGATACGGAATATCGGGATTGGCTTACGTAAGAGCTGTCATCGCAAAGAGCTATAAAGGCTGACCATATGAATACCCAAGTAAAGCTAATTACCGCACTTATTGCTGGCATTTTGCACTCAGGCGCTGCGATGGCAACGACCGTAGATGATGCCAACATCGAAGTCATCACCGTGATGGGTCACCAACAGCATTACAAAACCGATCAAGCTCATGGGGCCATGCGCTCAGATGTGTCATTACTAGACACGCCCCAGTCAGTGGTGGTTATTCCTAAAGAGATAATGGATGATCAATTAGTACGCACATTAGGTGATGCCCTTAAAAATGATGCCAGTGTGTCAATTGGTCGCGTAACCACAGATAGAGAACGCTTTAGCTTGCGTGGTTTTAGTTTGGATGAAAGCACTAACCTGCTTAAAGATGGCCACCAGCACTTTTCTAAGTACAGATTACCGATGGCATTAGTTGAGAATGTAGAAGTGTTAAAAGGCCCATCGAGTCTACTCTACGGACAATCAACACCTGGTGGTCTAGTCAATTTAGTGACTAAAAAGCCCACTTATGATTCATTCTTAACCATGGGTCTTAAGGGCGATGAGAATGGCTCTATTCGGGGATCACTCGATGCTGGTGGCAGCTTAAATGAAGAGCAAACTATTCGTTATCGCGCCGTACTTGAGAAAGAGCAAAATAAAAACTGGCGTGAATACCAAGATGGAGACGCGGCAGAAAGTGACTTCCTAGTGGGTAGTTTGATGACCGATTTTGATATCGGCGACAATCTAACCCTCTCTTTGCACTATGACAAATCAGATGAACTGGCAGGCCAAGACAGCGGTGCCTTAATTGACGATAATGGTGATGTTGTCGGTGGCGACGAGATGATTTGGGACATGCCTTGGACCAAGATTGATGCTCAAAGCGAAAACTATGGGGCCGATATTAGCTATCAGCTCTCCGATGATTGGGAGCTCGCGGCAGGTTATAACAAACAACACAACGAACGTGAGCGTTGGGAAAGTAAACCACAGACCGGCAGTTATGATCCTGACACTGGCAGCTATAAAAACAAGCCTTACAACAAGCTTGAAGATTGGCAACAACAAGCGTTTTACTTCGATGTTGTCGGTTCAATTGAGCTAGCGGGAATGCAGCATGATCTACTTTTCGGCGGCAACTATGTTGATCACCAATACAGCTCGCTAAAAGTTAAAGGCGATAGTTTTGATGCTAACATCGGCACTGGGTTAACCGTTCCTCAGCAAGATCTAGATTATGCTGATGCCAAAGCCTCTAGCGAAGAATACCAATACTACGGCGTGTTTGCTCAAGATTTAATTTCACTTAATGATGAGTGGCAAGTGTTATTAGGTGTGCGCTACGACCAACAAGATAAAACAGATGCTGACAATAGTTCAGCATTACCAAAGTTCGGTGTCATTTATCATCCAGTCGATAATGCGTCTATTTATGCCAACTACAGCGAGAGTTTTGAGCCACAGGGCAGCGTACTTGACGATGAAGATGGCAGTTATGGCTTAGAGCTCGATCCTATTAAAGGAAAAATGCTAGAGCTGGGGACTAAATGGGAGTTGCTGTCAGGTAAGATCCGCTTAAACGCTGCAGTGTTCAACATTGAACGTGAAAATATTCTCATCAATGAAGGAACTTCAGATGATCCAATTACCACTCAAGGTGGTATGCAACGTCATAAAGGTTTCGAGTTTGGTGCTATGGGCCAAATAAACGATGACCTTTCTTTGATCACCTCGGTCATGTATCTCGATGCTGAATTTGAATCACGTGATGAATATAATGGTAACCGCCCTGAAGATGTCCCTGAGTGGACCGCCTCTATTTGGGCTAAATATTCACTTAATGACAGAATGGCCGTTAACTTAGGCGCATTCTACGAGGGCGAACGCTTTGGCGATGCCGCTAATACCTTCGAGAAGGATGCATATACTCGCATTGATACCGGCATTAGTTATGCTATTCCAGTGGCAGGCCAAGATCTACAGCTTAGAGTGAATATCGAAAACCTATTTGATACTGACTACTTAGGTGGCGGTGAAAACGGTGAAGTGAACGTAGGTAAACCAAGAACAGTTAAATTTGGTATAAGCTACACTTTCTAACGCGGCACCTTAGCTTAAGACTGGCAATATGCCATTAAGCAAAAAAGCCTAGAGTCTTCTCTAGGCTTTTTTATGCTTATCGCTTTATTACGTTATACGTTTATCGCCTGTTTGCTAGATCAATAACCTCTATTAGAGCAGTCTTTGTTACATCACAAATGGCAGGTGACTGATGCTCACTTATGCTGATTATCCGCTAACGGCTTACACATCATACTGTAAGCCAGTGCTCTTCCATCAATTCTGAACATATCGGTTATTTCACCGCACTTAATAAAGTCACTGCGTTGGTAGAGTTTAATCGCGGCAAGGTTATTCGACAACACCCATAAATCGATATACTCAAGGCCAGTGTTTTGTAAGGTCCAACTCTCAATCGACTCAATAAGCTTGCGCCCAAGCCCCTTGCCTCTTACTGATAAATCAACGCCCATGCCTAATAGCGCCCGATGTTCGGTATGAGACTCTGAGTGCGGTCGAATATCAATATGCCCAATAATCTTGCTCTCTTCTCCATCAACGGTCTCACCCTCGACAACATTGCCCTGTACCTCAGAGAAAGCAAGTAGCATTCTACGCCAGCCACTCTGGCCTATTTCACGCTCAATACCCTCTGAAAAACGGCGCTTCATTGCATCCGTCATCTGCGACTCGGATTGGGCTCGAGATAAGGGCTGAAACACCGGAGAATCATCAACACCATTTTCTTGTAGTTGCCGATTAAGGTATTCAAAAAAGGCTGGCATATCATTCTGAGTGGCTAATCTTACTTCCATTTAAATCATTCCTTTTTTCGCGTTAATCTGCATTAGCTGCGGCTGGGCTCAAACGCCTGGTACCTTGGTAGGTTAGCATCTAAATCTTCCCAATTTGCTTTTGACGTCACAAAATTGTGGGATAACGGCCGTTCTATAATATCAGAATCAAGTAAGCCAAGACGGACTCTAATACGGCTAGGGTCTTGTTCATTTGAACTGTAGATTGGTGAACCACATCGACTGCAAAAATGGCGATGACGACCAGGCTTAAAAGAGAAAGTAGTGAGCAGACTCTCACCAGTTAAAATAGTAAATGCATTGCTCTGTACAAAACCATTGGTCGCAAACGCTGTGCCACTGTTTTTACGACATAACGAGCAATGACAATGAATGATGTCGGTAATACTACCCACTATTTGTACTTTAATTTCGCCACATAAGCACTGTCCTGCGTACATATCAGTTTGCTCCTTTGACTATTCTTTTGTGGTTCTTATTCGATTGCTGTTGTTGAGTTCTAGCGACTACCACTTCATCGTCAGCCCTATCATTACCGCACAAAAGACTCTAGACAGCTTTCGCAGCCCTCAGCTTGAACCGCTCTAAAAACCAGCTTAACCTTAGCTCCGATTCTCTTCAGACACAAAACGACCTATTTCTTTTATTTTTCTTCAGCTGTATTCGCCAGTGCGCTTAGATCTGCGCCGACTATTGCAGATAAATGCACCGATATTCTCTCTATTGGCCAATCCCACCAAGCAATCGCTAATAGCTGTTCAATAGTGCCCTGCTCGAATCGTTGTTTTATCACCATCGCAGGGTTCCCTCCCACCACACAATAAGGCGGCACGTCTTTCGTCACTACTGACTTACTGGCTACAATTGCGCCATGTCCAATATTAACTCCCGGCATAATAGTGGCATCGTAGCCTATCCAGACATCATGGCCAATCTCGGTATTGCCTTTATAGGGGAGATCCCCTGCATTAGGCGTCACCTTTTCCCAGCCGTTACCAAAAATCTGAAATGGGTAGGTGGAGAAGCCATCCACCTTATGGTTGGCTCCGTTCATGATAAACTTTACATCTTTAGCTATCGCACAAAATTTACCTATGATGAGTTTGTCGCCGATAAAAGGAAAATGATATAAGACGTTTTTTTCGAAGTGCTCTGGCCCGTCCGGATCATCAAAATAGGTATAGTCACCAACAATGATATTGTCACTTTCGATGAAATTTTTTAGAAACCCTACCTGAGGAAACCCCTCCATAGGCTCTTTATCATTTGGATTTGGACCAAACATGGTGCCTCCTTCTACTGAGTATAATTTTATCGCTTACTTTCTAGCGTAAGACTAATGTTCACCAAAAACAACGACCTCTTTTGAGTCTAACCACATTGGATATTTGGTCATGACTTTACTGAACATTCGACTCTGTAAATAAGTATTGAGCCACTGCCTGAGCTTTGGATAAGGTGATTGTAAATACCATTGGCGTTCAACACGGGCAAACTGTCGAATAAAGGGCACTAGAGCTAAGTCTACAATAGTAGGCTTATCTGACATTAGATACTCTTGCTGACAGAGCCTTTGCTCAAGCTGAACAAGGTAGCTTTCACACGCTTGCCTATGCTCTGGCAATGTCGGTTCATGATAGCGTTTAGCGGCGCGGTAATGCTCTAAATGGCCTTTAAATTCATTATCAAATATCGCGATAATCCCAAGCATCTCATCAAGTACGTTCTGGTTTGCTTTGTCTAAAAAATCATCGGGGTCACTTTGCTCAAATGCCCATAACATCACCTCTAAGCTCTCTTCAATCACTTGACCATTCGAGGTCACCAAAACCGGTACCGTACCTTTTGGGGATACCTCTAGCATCTCTGCGGGTTTGTTGCTTAGCACTAAGTCGCGCAGTTGTACTTGCTGGCCGGATGCATAAATGGCCAATCTAGCGCGCATCGCGTAGGGGCAATTTCTCAAGGAATACAGTACGGGTAATGCCATGATTTTGTTCATTGTTGCTCAATCAGCTCAATTATCAAATGCGAATAATTTACTTTAACGATATTCATTCACAAAATATACGGGTAACATCCCCCCATTAAATTTCTGACAACAAGTTGTAACCATGGATCCAAAGATTGAATTATTAGCACCAGGCGGAGATATCAATGCGATTAAAGCGGCAATTATTGCCGGAGCCGATGCTGTTTATTGTGGCTTAGACACCTTTAATGCGCGTAACCGTGCCGCTAATATTTCCTTTGAGGAACTTGTTGGGATCATTCGTTTAGCACACCAGTATCAATGTGAGATTTTTCTCACATTGAATATCGTGATTTTAGAAAACGAATTCAAAACACTAGCCAAGCTACTCAGCAAGCTTGCCAACACCACATTAGACGGTGTGATAGTGCAAGATATTGGCATGTTCCAGCTAATTAAACAGCACTTTCCGACACTGGATGTGCATGCATCCACTCAGCTCACAACGCATAACCGCGGCCAGCTGCCTTTTCTAAAGAAATTGGGTGCATCAAGGGTTAACCTCTCTAGAGAGCTTAACCTGCGGGAAATCACCGAGCTGACAGCCACTGGCCGAGAACATGACATTACCACCGAGGTGTTTGTTCATGGCTCACTGTGCATCGCTTTCTCAGGCTTATGTTATTCCACTTCCGCCAGCGTCGGTAACTCCGGCAATCGTGGCCGTTGTAGCCAAGCTTGCCGTGAAGAGTATGAAACCACTGAGACGGGTCATAACTTCCCGCTCAACATTAAAGACAATTCAGCTTTCTTTGACCTACCTGCGCTGATTGAAGCCGGCGTACATTCGTTTAAGGTTGAAGGCCGTATTAAAGGCGCCAGCTACGTTCATACTGTCATTGATAGCTTCCGAAAACAGATTGATGGCTACCTCAAAACCGGTGAATTGCTGGAAGATGGCGAGCGCTTATATAAAGTGTTTAACCGCGATCTCACCAACTCATTCTTAAAGGGTGACTTGAACCAATCGATGTTTATCGACAATCCACGTGATAACTCGAAAAACCATCTCAAAGACAAGCTGACTCAAAACGGTAGCCAGTCTATTTCAGTGGTACAAATTCACGATGCAGAGCAAGCGCTGCAAGTCGAAAAGAGTCAAATTCAAGCCAGTGTAGATGATAAGATTAAGCACCTGACGATTGATAAGTTGCCACTCACTCTGGCGTTTTCGGGTCAGCTAGATACCCCACTATCGATTAAGGTGACTAGTCTCGATTTCGTTGTCGGTAAAACCGAGCTTGAGCCACGTTCATTTGTGCTGCATTCACGCAGTTTACTGACTAAAAGCGACGATGCCTGTATTGACCTTGGCGCCATTGAAAAACGCTTTAAGAGTCTCAACAATGCAGAATTCGCACTCAAGCCGATAGTAATTGATGACTTAGCCACAGGGTTAAGTATTCCCTTTAAAGAGCTCACTACCCTTAAAAAACAGCTGCTGTTAACACTCAACCATGGTACGCCGGTACTGCCTGCTGTTGAGCTGCCTAAGCTCACTAAGCACCCAAAACCGCTCAAGCGTGATGGCAGCGAGAGTCTACGGGCTGAGTTATCTATTTTGATCTGTGATGAGGCCGATGTGGCATTAGCAGATAACACTGAAGCCGATATCTATTTCAAGCTGCCTGATGCCTATAAGCGTGGCTGCACTCAGTATGTGAGTTTTCTGCAGCAAAACCCGCGATTGATCCCCTGGTTCCCATCGGTATTAATCGGTAAAGACTATGATGTGGCCTTAAACATTTTAGAGCAGGTAAAACCTGAGCTGATTGTGACCAACAATACCGGTATTGCACATCGTGCCTTTGAACTCGGCATCAAGTGGATTGCAGGGCCATTTTTAAACACCACCAACTCTTATGCACTGCTAGCGATGCAGGAGCAGTTTGACTGCCACGGCGCCTTTATCTCAAATGAGATAAACCAGCAGCAGATCAAGCATATTGCTAGGCCTAAGAACTTCAAGATGTTTTACAGCATCTATCACCCCATCTTGCTGATGGCCAGCAGACAGTGCTTCTTCCAGCAAAGTGTCGGTTGTGAAAAACCGCGTATCGATAACGGCTGTATGCTGTCTTGCGACAAATCGACCAGCATCACCAATCTTAAAGGTGACGAGTTTGCTATTGATAAGCAAAAAGCCGGTTATCCAAGTATTTACAATCAAGATCAATTCTTAAATACTGAGATCATTGACGATCTCGCCAATCTGTTTGATGGCTTTATGATTGATCTAACCAACATTGGCGCCGGTGATAAGCCCTCACCTGATAAAGCAGTGTTAATCAAACAGTTCGAGCAGCTCCTCGATGGCCAATCGGCAGCGGTTGCAACACTCGACAACATGGTGCCGCAATCGACTGTACTGCAATATCACAACGGTTTATAAACAGTCGCATTAATCTAATAACGCCAGAAGAGTCACTGGACGTTATTAGATTAGAGAACACGATTAAATTAGGTAGATTAAACGCACAATTATATAAAGCGCTATACCACTGTTAAGCTAGAGTCGTTCTGGCTTAACAGTTTAATCCTATAACTGCTAGCGCCTATGACTTTGTATCTCGACTCGCTCCTGCTTCAATTATCCCCCGTTATAAGTGCTGTGTTAATCATCTTGTTTTCTGGCTATATTCCCCATAGAGTATTGGCACAGAAAACCGTCATCCAGCAGCATAATAAACAAAAATAAAGGTAACAAAATAAGTGGATAACATAGCATTAGCAGTCGATTTCCTTTTCGAACACAAATTATTATTAACCGTGTTAATCATAATGACTATCTCAGTCATAAAGCGTTTTATCATTGCACGCATTCGTGGCGATGTTGCTTTTCTTTCTGATGTGCAACGTAAATGGATGTCACGCACTAAAAACAGCACCTTCTTTCTCATTGTCATTATTCTATTCATGCTGTGGCAAACCGAAGTCAGCAAGTTTGCCCTGTCGGTAACGGCGATTGCAATTGCGTTGGTGGTAGCATCAAAGGAGATTATTCTTTGCTTTACTGGCTCCATACAGCGTGCGAGTTCACGTTCATTTGTGATTGGGGATTGGATTGAAGTCGGAAAAATATACGGTGAAGTGATTGAACACAATTTAATGGCCACGGTGATCCAAGAGATCGATCTGCACCATGGTCAATATCATTTCACCGGTAAAACCGCCACGCTGCCTAACAGTATGTTTTTTACCTATGCGGTCAAAAACCTCAACTTTATGAAGCGCTATGTTTACCATAGTATTACGATTACCGTGGTTGAGTTCGTTAATCTCTACCCGCTGTTTCCTGCGTTAACCCTTCAAATAGAACAACACTGTGAAGACTTTATTGAAGTGGCCAAGCGCTATAACGGTGTAATAGAAAAGCATGCTGGTGTCGACTTACCCGGCAGCGAACCGCATATTCATATCAATAGTGGCCCAACTGGCGAGCAAAATGTGCATATCATGATTTTTTGCCCCACTGAGCGCGCCATGCACTTAGAGCAGCTGATAAGAGAAGACTTTATGATTGCCTATCACCAACACTTTACTCCGCAAAGTGAGCTAAAGGGCGGGCCAAAAGAAGGGTTCAGTATTGATAGCTCGTCGCTAGAAAGTCGTTAGCTATTGCTATTACCTTATCAAAACAGAGCATTTAGCCATTGAATGTAGGCCAATATTAACAACTTCGGCATTAACGCTCGCACCAGTCGCACATAACCTTCTTGTGCGACTGCATACGTTGCTCACAACTATTGAACGGGATAAATTGAATCCATGGGTTTTATGCTACCACTGATGACTTTTTTAGAGGGCGTGTAATGTCGCATAGCCGCATTCCACACTCCAGACGCATTCTCAATTGGAATATTGTTTATTTTGTCATTACAGCCAAAGTGGACCGTAAAGCTACCATCCTTGTTGCGTTCAGCGATTTCTGAATTGATGTTTGCAACGTCGTTAAACATAAAGCCAGCTTTGTCGTAAACAGTAATCGACCAGAAGCCACCAACATTATCAGGATCGTCAAAAGTTGTTGCTTGGCACTCAGCCCCTTCGTAAAACTTAGAAAACTGATAAATATTATCTTTCCAGGTAGCCCCTCCCCAACCTATCGCGGTCCCCATCAGATATTTATCCGGTTCAACATAAGCGGACGTTCCGAACATTTTTTCTGTATCACGCAACCCTGACTGAGTGAAGCTTTCTAATATTGCATGATGAATCTTGTCGTAAGACACTTGATCGTACTTTATCGGCTCGAATGTTCTAGCACTCGTCGCAGAGAGCTTAATTTGATCTTGTATTGAATGAATAGCCGCAAGATCTTGCTCATCACCGCTTTTGACTCCAATGCGAACCAATACATACATGTAATCCGTATAAGATGGTATCTCATGCTCTCCTGCCGTATAAACCATGTCATAGACACGATGATTTTCATCTAAATACATAAGTGAGATATAGCGACCAACCGTCTCAGGTAATGTCACAGTGGCCCCCTTTACGGTATCTATCAGTGCCATTGAATAGAGTGTATCGCGGTTCATGCGAATAACCGGTTGATTATCCACTGGAGGGACTTGGCGCTTGTGATAAAATTTATTTATGCCACCCGCATTTGTTTGAGTAATTGCCATCTGCCGATGAGTTTCAACCACAGGATAATTACTGGTCGTTACAACGAGTTCAGTTGCTATAGCCGGTGAAATCGTTGCGATATTGAAGACGATAATGGCCAAAAAATTCCTTCTACTCATTCTAGTTATTTCCTTATTTGGTTAATTATTAAAAATAACATCCGTCACCCACGAATAGCCAACATACGTTGCTCAAGCAGAGATATCAATACTCTGCTGATCACCCAACATGAGATAAATCCTTTCAGTCTTTTCTTTAGCTAACACTTGGATAATCGCCTTATTAAGGTCAATAACTCAAGCTGCCCCGTAAGATCGGTACCCGAGTATAAGGCGCTAAGCTGGTGCAAAAATGAAGGTAATCGATCAGTACTGATACTGTCGACGATAGTCACGCTAGGTACAAAATAATCCGTTGAAGATGAAGCTATTAATCTAAGCAAAGAAATCAAACTATCTAAAAAACACCGCGGCGCTGATGTATATGGCAACAATGAACTATATCCTGTTCAGATTTAAAGACTGTTTATAGAAAATCTTAAGTGTCTATAAAAATGGAAGATTACCTACCTCTGTCTAATTATCTATATAAGCTAATCCGCTATACTTTATTAAGCATTTCGTAAAACTTAAATTTCAATCAAAAACAAAGTAATTACACGGCTAAGCAATGATAACAATTAATGTCTATTTATCTGTCATTGGCCATAAAAAATGATGGTCAACCATGCTGCTGAAACTCTATTTTAAGGGGTTAGTGATGTTGCAACATCGTTTAATAAGGAATACCAAGAGGTTACAATCAGTAGAGCAACAATTTAAAATCAATTTATTGATTAACATGAGGATGCTAAAAGCCTTAGGGCATCTAAGTCCCTATGCATTTATAACCAACAAGCGTGTGTCACTTACTGCTGAGATCTAGCGATCTGTATCTGACATACGATAGTGCTATAATTATGTATATGGACTATTTTTAAGTTTCTCTGTTTTTTGATACCCCATCATTAGGCTGGATGTTCTTAATGAATATTTCACCGCTGTTACAAATGTTGAATTAAATCATCGGTATATAAATTTATGGTTAATCACTTTTCTATTTCTCAGATCGATACTGACGCTTACCCTTTACGACATGAAAATGTCGACAAATTTGCATTAGTTTGTGAAGGTGGAGGCCAGAGAGGTGTATTCACTTCTGGTGTATTAGATGCATTCTTGAAAGCAAATTATAATCCATTTCATTGTTTAATTGGTACATCAGCAGGCGCATTGAACCTAGCGTCATACGCATGTGGTCAATATAGACATGCTTATGATGTCATTAATCAAGTGACTCGTGATCCCAATTTCTTTAATATTAAAAATATATTCCGTGGTGAAAACAGCTTAAATTTAGATCTATTAATTCATGCTACTGAAACGCATCTGGCTCTTGATTGGGAGACTGGATTAAAAAACTTAGAGAATCGCGAGTTATATTGTGTTGCAACCAATATCAATAGTATGAAAGCTAAATGTTTAGATTTAAAAAGAGGCTCTTGGAAAAAATCATTAAAAGCCACTTGTGCCATTCCTCTATTGACTATCAATCCGATAAAAATTGATAACGATGATTGGTATGATGGTGGCGTTACAGCACCGATTCCGGTTAGAAAAGCATATAAGCTTGGTTATAAGCATATCGTTGTCATTAGAACCATCCCTATCGATGCAAGTTATAACCATGAGTGGTTGAATTTTTTAAAAAAAGTGGGCCCTAATAAAATTAAACATTTAAGCCACTTATTAATGACTCATGAAGATGCATATCGAGCGGACCAGAAATTTTTAGAAAACCCACCTGATGATGTTGTTATTTATGAAATCCATCCAGCGACCCATTTGAAAACATCTTTGGTTAATTCTACTAAAAAGGCAGTGGATAGCGATTATGCATTAGGGTTTGAGATGGGTAAAAAATACCTTAATCTGATTGCGGATAAAATACATAAAGGTCAATTTGATCTCTCAAATGTGGCCGAGTTCCCCCTAAAAACCAAAGATGATGTTCATACCGCAGAGAAGGCATGTGCAGAGGTCATTAAAAATTTAATACGCGGCAGTTTTAATGGTTTTGACAAGGTCAGAATTAATTGGATTAATTATAACCCACATAATAAGAAAGATACCTTGGTGATTGTTAACGGCAGAAATGAATCTTATTGGGGTTATTTAGAACTCATTTATGAACTGTCACATTTTTATAATGTTTATACTTATGATCATCGAGGTCAAGGCGAATCTGAGCGATGGGCATCTGATCTTGATTTAGGGCATATAAACGAGTTTCAAGATTATATTGTTGATTTACAACTATTTATGGATAAAGTTGTTTATCCAAATTGTGATGGGGAGTGTTATTTAACAGGACATTCTATGGGCGCGAACATTTGCACTCAATACATTCAACTTTATGAACATAAAGTTAAAAAGTTATTATTAAGTGCGCCTATGTTTGGTCTTGGTTTATCGATTAAAAGTAAGTTAGATACCTCTAGTCATTCCATCGTTGAGCGTTTTACTAAAAAGCCAAATTACGCATTAGGTCGTTCTTTTTATGATTTCCCTGAATTTGATAAAAACGTAGTGACTAACAGTAAATTACGCTACTCACGTTATACCGATAGCTATAATGAAAAGCCAAATTTAAAGCTAAATGGCCCGAGTACTAAATGGATCCAAGAATCAATTAAAGCGTGTGATAAAGCATTAATAAATGCACATAAGGTTGATGTTCCAGTCCTGATATTACAAGCCGGACATGACTATGTAGTAAGTAATTTAGCGCAAGATAAATTTAATGAAACTTGTCCTAATAGCTACATTGAAGTGATTAAAGGGGCATTGCATGGTCTATTTATTGAAGAAGATAAACATCGAGACATTGTCGTCAATAAATTAGTCTTCTTTATGAAAAATTAAATTATTAGCATAAAAAAAACATCCGTATTTTGGCGCTGTATAGTCAACGCTGTTTATATTGTGATATACAAACTCCAGAATAGGGTTCAAATCCGCTTTAGTATCCAGCCTATTTAGTGATGATGGTAGAGTCATAATCACCAATTACCCCAAGGAATACATTTATCCTATAATAATCGGTCTGATACGACATAGTTAACGGATAATAGGCACAATGTCGAAGAGGTACTTTCAATACAGTGCCTTTTATCTGCAGTCGCTAAAGTTTATTTAGGTGACCACTTAATTTGAAACTCAATCTCTTCTTCATCATCACTGCGTTCGTGCTCGACGCTATATTCCGCGCGAACGGGGACATAGACCCTCTCGCCAGCAATCTGTATTTCAAACTTTTCGCCCGACTCTAATGAATCAGCTAAACGCCTAAGTTTGGCGGCGAAGTCGGCATTGCTATAGCCTTTCTCAATGTCCCGTTGTGCTTTTTTGTTCATGTCGATATTCCCTGTGTTTTTGCTGCTATGTTCTAATACTTACCGCCACACTAGTCGAGCTTTAACCACAGCTCTTGCTCTTTCAGCTCGCCATTTTCTGTTCGCTTAGTTTGCCACTCTTCACCTGTAATCTGGTAAGTAAAAGCAAACGGCGTATCTGCAGCTACTCCAAATGAGTTCAGTTGTGGGTATTCGACATATTCCGTTGCTGTATATGTATAGCGTCCCGTGCCTGCAGCCCAAAACTCACTCTCTGGTTTAGCCTCTGTGCCGATATTTTTCATGGTAGTAAAACTAAAATGATTTTCAGAGATAACTTTAATCGCACTCAGCTTTAGGTCGCCGTATTGCACCCATTTTCCATTACCATCGAGGTACTGACCAGAAGTTAACTTCCAACTACCAATAAAGGGGTTTTCAGCGGCGCTCAAGGAAGATGCAACCAATATCAATAGCGTAATAACAAACATCGACTTAGGTTTGATTCGTTTCATTTCTGTTCCTTGAAATTAACAATCTACTTAATTTGAAAACAGGGTTAAAAGGTTAATCATAAACCTCGTCGATACCTTCAAGCTTAACCCAATCATGACAACGAGTTTGATATACCGTCATTGTAGGCGAGGCTAACTGCGCTTTTGACACTGCATCATCGGCAAAGTTACCTAGTGGAATAGCAACCACCTCTGGCATTACGTCCATGGTAAACCACAGATTCCCACCGCAATGAGGACAAAATTGAAAAGTGATCACCGCGCCTTCATCGCCGGTACGTTGATAGTGATGGCTGGCGCCACTAAACGTGACTTGACTCAATTGATAGCGAGCCTGAACACCAAAAGCGCTTCCAGTCCGTTTTTGACAGGCATTACAATGACACACAGACACCCGAATGGGCTCACCTATGACCGTTAAAGATAACTGACGACAGTTACAACTCGCTTTGTGCATAACACCATTCCTTGGGTTGCATTACAAATGTGGATTTATTAGTGGCTCATAAAAGTGACCTTATTTGGTCTGTGACCCTGTACGAGGAGTTGCTAGGTTCAAGCCTACACTAACTTAGCGATTTTTTAAGTCGTTGCATACCTTCATCAATACTTACTATTGCGCTATAACCTAAATCGCGTTTCGCGGCGCTGATATTATAATAGTGACTGGTGGAAAGCTGCCTTGCAACAAAACGGGTCATTATAGGTTCTTCCGTTTTACCTAATAGATGGTAAACCGTTTCCAATACTGCGCCAACGCCATAAGCAAGTGAAGTGGGTACCCGCTTACTGACGCTTGGCAGTGATTGGCATGCCAAAATTTTATTCAGCATCTCAGCCATGGTAATCGGCTCATCATTACTCAAATAATAGGCTTTGCCAGCGCACTGCGCTTTTAGTCCTGCTGCATTTGCTCTGCATAACCGCTCTGCCGCTAAGATATGTGCAAAGGCCGCGTTACCAACGTAGATAGTATCGACTAACTTATCTTGCTGACCCACCAGCTTTAAACGCCCTGCTTTAGCACGTTCAAGTACCCGTGGTACCAAATGTGGGTCACCTGGCCCCCAAATAAGGTGTGGCCTTAATGACACCGTCTGCAGCATTTGTCCTGCATCGGTTTTATCACCACTGGCGCTGATCATCATCTTTTCGGCAACCGCTTTAGATTCACCATAATGATTAAGATATTGCTCTGCATACGGCGCTGATTCATCACAGCCATTTTCATCATGGCCTGTAAACGTAACGCTTGGGGTGCTGGTGTATATAAGTTTGCTGATATTGGATTTTTTGCAAGCCTTGATGATAAATCGAGTTCCATCAACATTGGGTGAAAAATAGCTCTGCTTGCTACCCCAAACACCCGCTTTAGAGGCCACATGAAATACAATATCGCAGCCTTGCATCGCCGTTAATACCCCTGCTTCGTCAGCAAGATCGCCCTTTACCATCTTCACGCCCATCGCTGACAGCAAGGGGTGATCACCACGGGCGAACCCTGTCACCTTAATGCCAATCGCAAGCAAGCGTTCACAAATGGCTTTACCTAAAAAACCACCCGCGCCGGTGACAAATGCGTGCGATGCGTAATTTTTTAGATTAATCAGTGCCGTTTGTTCTTCTAGGGCAAAGACACTCAAAGGGGGGACTAACGGGTTATTGTCAGACACAATCAACTATTCCTTGATCTGTTTCTGGGCCCAAACGGCCAATTTCTCTCTAAATATTTTGGCGTTGTGGCGAATATCGACGGGAAAATCAGGGTGAATGAGAAAACGCTCAATCCCCTGTGTGTGGCTGTGTTGCTCTGCCAACATTCGTAATTGAGCGTACAATAAGCTCGACTTTGAACAGGCCGCTGCTTGATTAAGCTCAATACAGACTAACGGGGTTAATTTACCCGCAATCATCACACCCACAAGCGCACTGCGTTTGATCTCAGCATGGGTATTAAAAATCCGCTCAACAGGAATGGAGTAGTAACGTTGAATCCCGTTATCCGCGGTTATTGCATCTACGCGATGCGCTTTACGCCCACACATCCACAATAAGCCTTTATCATCAAGATAGCCCAAGTCGCCCATTCGGTGTCGAATGAATCCGCCGTCGTTGATTTTAGCCGCTATGGTCGCGCTTTCTCTTTGGTAATAAGCGCGGCTCACCATCGGGCCTTTAACCACAATTTCGCCAATCTGATACGGGGGGAGCGATAGTGTGTCGTGCCAGTTTTCAATTGGGCTTTCATCAATATCGATAATCGAGATATCAACGCCTGAAATGGCACTTCCAACACAGATCCCACCCCCATTGTCGGTAATAGTGGTGGTATTAAATAGCGATTGGCTGCCAATTTTACTTAAAGGTAGAGACTCTGTCGCGCCATAAGAATTAAGCACTTCAACATCACTATTGAGCATAGCGCTAAAGCGTTTAATCGATGAGATGGTTGCGGGGGCGCCAGCCGATATCACTCGCTTGATACTGGTGAGTTGGTGATTGGTGCGACTTCCCGCTTGACCTAAACGCTCTATCAATGCCGGGTTAACAAACATATTGCTGCATTGATACTTTTCAATAGCAGCAAAGATAAATTCGGGATTGGCTGTAATGGGTTTACTTGCATCCATGTCTGGCACAATCGATGCCATGCCCAACGCGGGCCCAAATAAGGAGAATAGCGGGAAAGTAGCCAAATCGCGCTCACCCGATTTGATGGCGTAATCATGTTTAAGCGCACTAATTTGTGCTTCAAACATTTTATGGGAATAGACCACCCCTTTTGGCGTGCCCGTACTGCCACTGGTAAACAGAATCGCCGCCATAGCGTCATCCGCTAGCCATTGCAGTTTAAAGGCGGTGTTATCACACTCTTTGACTATTTGTTCTAGGTTAACGGCACCCGTTAAGCCATTAACGAGCCTACCACCACCCACTGAGATCAGGTGGTTGACACTGTGCTTGCCCCAGCCAAACAAACGTCTAGCGACATGCGCTTTAGGGATCCCTATAAACACATCTGGTTTGGCCTCAATAAAACACTGTTTGAGGTTTTTAATTCCCATTCCAGGATCGACCAAAATAGGGATAATACCCGCTTTAAACAGCGCAAAGGTCAAACAGAAGAAATCGATACTGGGAGTGACCATCAGCACCGCTTTCATGCCTGGAGTCAGCCCAAACTGGATCAATGCGGCAGCGATGTGATCGCTTTTAGCATTAAGCGTTTGAAAGTCCATCTCTTCATAGCTTAAGCGGTCAAGTGCTTGACCGCGGGAGTGTTGTACAGCAACAGCAAGAGAGTCAGGTATGTGGTTGGCAGCGTCGACAAGATGACGACAAAGATTGGCACCAACGTGCTGACGCTCAAGCGGGCTAATCATTCTATTTACGCCACCGAGTCTTGTACTGCTTCAATGCTATTTTCATCGATGAAGGTGTTGATATGAGCAATGACTTCATCGCTAGCGTCCTCAAGAATATAGTGGCCACAATCAGCAAACTCATGCACTTGTGCATGGGGCATTCTTTGTTTCCATTCATCCAAAAAGTGCTTATCAAACACAAAATCTTGCAGTCCCCAGCAGATCACGGTGGGCACATTGGCAAACTTATCTAAGCTTGCGGCAATGTCTGACACCATCTCATAATTACGATCGCCCGGCTTTAACGGAATATCCTGCACAAAACGTAAAGTGGAGATACGGTTTGCCCACGAGTTAAACGGGGCAACGTAGGCCTGACGGATATCTTTATGCATCGGCTTACGCTTCACACCCACATAAGACGCTGCCGATGAGAAAGCATTAAAGCCACGCACCAAACATGTCCCTAGAAGGGTATTACGGCAGATTGAAAGCGCCCACGGAAAAGGTTTTGTTTTCGGAAGGTGAAACGCGCCCGTATTGAGAATAACTAAACGCTTAATACGTTCAGGATAGCGAGCAGCGTAACCCATACCAATCATGCCGCCCCAATCGTGGACAACAAGGGTAATATTATCTTTAACGTCTAAATGCTCAAGCAAGGCTTCAAGATCGTCTATACGACTTTTCAGAGTGTAATCGTAACCGCTGTCATCAGGCTTATCAGAAAGGCCACAACCAATATGATCAGGCACTATGCATTGATGCTTACCGCTTAGCGCGCTAATAAGATTACGATAATAAAACGACCAGCTCGGGTTACCGTGAACCATCACGACCGGGTCGCCAGAACCTTCATTCACATACTGAAGTTTATTGCCGTTTCTATCTAAATAATTACGTTTAAATGGGTGTAGGGTGTCTAACATGACGCTTCCTATAATTTTATACTGGACTTATGATAAATGCGTAAGGCTTACCAGCGACGAATGCTGCTGGTCAGTGGTGTTACCACTTAAGCCCCAACATCATGCAATTTAAGCCACTACCAATGCCTAAAAAGCTCACTTGGTCGCCGCTTTTCAAAAAGCCTTGGTCATGTGCCATAGCAGCGGTAACGGGCAATGAAACCGTGCCCATGTTGCCCAGTAATCTATAAGTCGGAAACTCTTTTTCTTCAGGAATGTTAAGTGCTTGCAGAACATTACGACGATTTGACGAACCCACTTGGTGACAAATAACTTTATCAACTTGCTCAACTAACCAGCTGCGCTGATCTAAGAAGTGGCTCCAAGTATGGCGCGCGAGCTCAACACCCTCTTTAAGCAAAGCCACACCATTGGTGCGCATAAATTCGCGGTATAACTGCGGACCCGCTTCTTCGAGTCCCCATTGGCACAAATCGTAATGTTGCGGCGCTGAAAGATGACTTGCACCTAACAACTGATGCTGACGATCACCTTTTAAATTGAGGCTGCCATCTGTAAGCAAAACAGCAACGGCACCAGAGCCACCGGTTAATGTTGCTAGCGACGATGCAAAGTTTTGCATCGTCGGTTCAGCAAGCATTTTGTCGATGGTGATATCCACAATATGGCGAGCAGACTCACAAGAAACCACCAGACCGGCTTTGATTTGGCCTAACTCAATGCGGTTAGCAATATCTAAAATACCTGACAACACGCCTAAACACGCGTTACTGATATCATAAATTGCCGTATTTTTAGAGACGCCAAGTTCAGCGGCGATACGACATGCTGTTGCGGGTTCATGTTGGTCACGGCAAACGCCAGTGTAAACCACTGCGCCTAAATCGCTGATATCGACGCCAGTTTCATCAATCGCCTTGTGCGCCGCAGCTAATGCTCCGTCAGACAATCTGTGCCCTTTTGGCCACCAACGTCTTTCATGGATCCCAGTCAATGCAGCAAGTTGCCCCATCGGAATACGAAACTTTTTGTATAACGGCGCTAAACGAGATTCAAGCTCCGAAGTTGAAACAACTTCAGGCGCTAATTCGTAGGCCATGCTATTGATAAAAACGCGGGAATATTTCATGAAACTGTATTTAATCGCTCACTAAACTGGCCAATTTACGACCAATGAAGATAATTATTTATTATTAACCAGCCATTTGAGCAAGAAAAAGCAGATGATTCAATAAAAAACCTCATAACTGAGACCTTTAAATCCACTCTATCATCAACTTTGCTCTAAAAATGGCACCACTTTACCGTCAGATTCAATCATCACTGACTCAATTACAACTTAATAAACAATTTGTTACGCACTTATTAAATTATCAAACTGTCATTTTTCTATTTAAATGCACTAATTATCGCATTTCGAGGCGTAATACTGTTTGAACAAAATTCACTCAACTTTACTTGGTAACCGCTCTCTTCTAAAAAGCAA
Source organism: Shewanella sp. GutCb (assembly GCF_002836135.1). Classification (NCBI taxonomy): domain Bacteria; kingdom Pseudomonadati; phylum Pseudomonadota; class Gammaproteobacteria; order Alteromonadales; family Shewanellaceae; genus Shewanella; species Shewanella sp. GutCb. Next base: position 28,249 of record NZ_PJBL01000018.1, read on the forward strand.
ACTCGGTCAAGTAATAGCCATTTTTCGAATACGCTTCTGAAAAGATGGGCCACCAAATCGATGCGACGAGTCAGTCGCTGTCGTTCACGCCCGTTGGCTTGATAATGTGCCCAGTCTATCGAATCAATCAAGGGCACTTTCTTGGTGTCTGCGGCCCAGCGACTGAACGTTTCAAACTCACCATTGAGCTGACTTTGCTTAATAGATGGAATGGGCAAATACTCATCCACTTGACGCATCTCACGTTGCAAAGAATCGAATCCTAAGCGCCATGCCATCTCTTGCAGCCGATATTGATTACCTTTAGCACTGGCTATCATGCTTTGTTGCAAAGGCAGCTGCAGATCTGCTCTAGTCAACAGCAGATCGCTTGCTTTAGCCGTCATTGAGAGTGGCTGGTAATACTGAGCCTGAATAAGATGGTAGCAACACGGCGATATCACCACTTGCCGAGTCCCAGCATTACTGGCGTGCTGTAACAAGGTAACGTGCAGATCACCGCAAGCATGCAGCGCTACAGCCAGCTGTTGCTCCTCAAGCTGGCCTTGCTGCTCCGCAAACGCATCAGCACAGACAAAACGCTGTGGTAACTGCCATTTATCTGCAAACTGCTCGCCTGCAGCGCACAGGCTCTGCTGCCACTCTAAACTTACCACGCTGCGCCCTGTCGCTTTTGCGATCAAGCGCCCTAAATGCCCTTTTCCAGCACACCATTCAAGCACAGGCAGTTTAGTATCCGGCAAATGTTCAACAAAAGCCGTGATCTGTTGCCACTTACGCCCTTTTATATGCGCACTAAAATGGGCCATATCATTCGCTTGCAGTAATGCTAATGGCCGAATACTTTCATCATTAAATGACCCAGTGCTTACATCATTTAATGATGGAATTATTTCTGCAGGCTCAGTGGATATAGCCGCTGCAATCTCCGGGAGTAATAAGTTTAAGTCCCAATCGCTTCCAGCGGCCTGTAGATCTTGCTTTAACGACGGTAGTAATCGCTCACTTAGGCTTAACTGACAGGCATCAATAGTATCAAGTTCATCATCTGCAATTTGCCAAACCGATCTCGCTAGCGTCGGAAAAGCATCACCCCAGGGTAATTCACGACATTCAAAACTGCGGTTTTGCCAAAGTGTACGGCTCAAGTTCAGCAAACTGTCGAGCTGTTTGAATTGAGTCGCAAAGGCTGATCTTGGGCTATTATTTTGCTGCATATGAGATAAACATTGATTCGACGTTGATGTTAAAAGACATTAGAACCGCTTTAAACAATAAAAGGAGACTTTTTTAAGTCTCCTTTTAGATAAGTAACGCCAGTTTATCACAGCTCTTTACCGCAAGGGTTATGGCGCTATTGAATCTTGCTTTTTAACTTGCATCCGCCTTCCCAGCCATACGCCAAGCCCCAGCGGAGCAAAAAAGACCACCAGCAAGAACAATACAAAATAGAGTATTAGGCTCTTGAGCGTTTTAGTGACCTCTTCAAAAACCACTTTAACGGTTTGCTCAGATATTTTCTCTAAATCAACTGCCGCTGCAGCGCGCTCTCTCGTCACCATGGCTTCTAATGCAATACGCTCGTTTTTCACCATCAACTCTAGCGCTTGTCGCTCAACTGACAATTGCGCCAGCTTATCGTCTGTTGATGCACTCAATTGCACTAACAGTGGCGTTAACTCTCTGCGCAGATCGACCGCTAGCGCTTGCATCATCTCGGGGCTTTGCGCCATGAGTTGCTGAAACTTGGCTGAGGTATCACTAATACTCATTAAAGTGGCTTGCACTTCATCGGCGTTAATATTGGAATGTAATGCATAAAGCTCTGCTTTCCAGCCCAATATCTTTGGCATTTGCTCGGCAATCATTGCCATTCTGTCAGAAATATCACTCATTACCTCAGGCACGGTACCAAAAGTGGTTACCGCATCAAACTCATTGATTTCATTGTACTCTAACCAATCAGTAAAGGCTGACTGACGCGTAAATGACATATCATTAATCGGGTACAGTGCAACATATTGCTTAACGAAATTCTGGTTCTTTTGGAAACTTGCCGCACCAAATTTTTTAATCGTGCGTTCAAACTGATCTCTCAGATGCTGACTCACGTCGATAGCCGTTTGCTGCTGTTCACCAAACACATTCTTACCGGCGCCGGATTCAAAGAATTGCACCATTTGTTCGGTAAACACCCAGGTATCAACCATGGCTGCAGTAGGAGATGCTTGAAATATGGTATGTTGCAGATTCTGCTCGGCGTTAATTTTCCACATCAGTGTATTCGACTTAATGGGAACACTGTCGCTGTTGCGCTCTATTAGATCGGCGGCACTTTCCACCTGACTATAAAATACCGTACTAAAATCTCGGCTAAAAACGCGCATATTTAACTGATCTTTAGGTAACGGCTCAATGCCACTTTCTAACTTGATCTCTAACAGGGAACACCCGGCAACCAACACAGCCGTAACAATGACAAAGCAAAAGCGAAACACCGCTTTCATAAAGCCTCCATTAAAATACAACATATTGAATACTATCAACTAATAAATTATTTAGTTAAATTCTAACATCCGTTCTCTGCTAGACCTACAACTAACACACATTAGGGTTTTAGATCGCTTACATAAACTAATGGTTACGATAAGAACCTAGAGCTCACGTTAAGTAAATCACTCGCGAACAGATAACCTCGTCACTTAATTCTAGCTACTTTATACTCGTTGTATTAATAATTTAATCATATTGTCGGCGTTCTGTAGGCCTTCAAAACACCGAGGCGAATCTAAGCCCTCGGCACACATTATGGTTCAAGTCACCGACCCCATCAATATGCCTTGAATTGATGCAGTGAAGTCAACGACTTCTCTACCACCAATAGAAATCAACGTTATGATTTAAAAGAATTAATATATAAATAATATTAATAAACAGGATCGCCTAGTTCAAGTTAACTATAAATTTAACGTAATAGGTATTACACTTCGTCGCAAATTAGAACAGGTGCACAATAAAATGCAATCACCCTGCGTGGCTCGCTGTGGGCTAAATGAAGATGATTACTGTATGGGTTGTTATCGCCATATTGACGAAATAGTAGGATGGGGTAACGCCAGCGATGAGACCAAAGCGCGAGTGTGGACCAAACTTGAACAACGTAAGGCCGATATGCTTGATGGCGAAAATAGTGCTATTTTAAGCCGCGCTAAATGGTTGGAAGCCGAAGCAAGACTTAAAGCAACCGAAGACGGTTCAATTTAACGTAAAAAAGCCGCAATTAGCGGCTTTTTTCATCGTTAATCGACGGCTTTATGTGTCTTAACTTAAAGTGCGATTACTTTTTGTTGAGCATACTTTTTAGATCGGCGAAGGGATTGTACGTCGCAGTGTCCATCTTAACTTCGGTCGTGGCGCCGTACTGGATCAATTCTTCAAACTTTGAATGCTCATTGTCGTGACAATATAAACAGAGTAATTCCCAGTTGGTACCATCGGATGGGTTATTATCGTGGTTATGATCACGATGATGCACTGTCAATTCGCGCAAGTTCGCATTGTTAAACTCACGAGTACAACGGCCACATACCCAAGGATAAAGCTTAAGTGCTTGCTCACGGTAACCCGTTTCACGCTTGGCTTTATAATCTCGTGCTTCGGCTAGTACTTTATCTAACTTACTTTGCCCTGGTGCTGCTGCCATGTTGGTATATCTCGTTTCGGTTTAATGTCTCTATGAATCTAATACTAACACTGAAATATATCAGCTGTAACTGAGTTCGATGATCAATCAGCCAAACTTTGCTGAAATAACAAAGGCTAGCCCATTACACTGTTAAATTGCGTATTGAAGCTAACCTTTTTCAATGTACTTACGACCCTAAAACTGCGCTAATTATTGAATTTGCATTCAGTCATATATCGGTCGCTAGACTTCACTGCCTAAATACTCAGAACTGGAAAGATGGAGATAATGCAGGTACTTCTCGTACTGCGTAACCACATCAGCCAATACTTGCTCCTGAGTAAAGCCCATCACATCGTAATGTTGTCCACCGTGTTCTAAAAATACTTCAACCCTATAATACTCAGAGTCACCTTCTGCAACTTCGCTTTCAATCGGGTTGGTAATACTAAAGGCACGGATCCGCAATCCATAAACAAAGTCATCATGTTCCTCGTTAGCAATGACGAAGCGAATACGACTATCAAAGTTCTTTAACTCTGCCGCTACGCCCTTGCTATTAAAAGTCTCACAGACCTTATTTAATGCGGGTTTTGCCACTTCTTCCAAGAAACCTAACGCTTGAGCCTCACTAGGATGTGAGACAAGAACATCGATATGATCTTCCCAACTGACGTTAGTCTTGGTGAATTGCACGCTGGTATTATGGGATTGCACGCTATTGATCTTTAACCAATCATCCTGCAATGCTTTAAACAGTCCAAAACACATCAGCAGCATCACAATTAGAAACGGCAATGCACTGGCTATCGCTGCTGTTTGTAAGGCTTGTAACCCGCCTGCTAACAACAGTACTGACGCCACTATGCCTTGTAACATGGCCCAGAAAATCCGTTGCCATACGGGTGCATTGTGATCGCCACCCGAGGTTAAGTTATCAATCACCAACGAACCTGAATCTGATGAAGTGACGAAGAAGGTTATTACCAAACATAATGCGATTGTCGATAACAAGGTAGAAAATGGCATGTGCTCAAAAAACACAAATAGCGCTACAGATACATCTGATGAAACCGCATCAGATAAATAAGTTGCGCCTTGGTTCATTATGGCGTCAATGGCAGAATTACCAAATACTGTCATCCATAAGAAGGTAAACGCCGATGGCACAAATAGCACACCGATTAGAAACTCACGGATAGTACGACCACGTGACACACGAGCAATAAAAGTCCCTACAAATGGTGACCATGAGATCCACCAGCCCCAATAAAGTAACGTCCAACCACCGAGCCAATCGTTCTTCTGCTCATAGGCATATAAGTTAAATGTCTTACCAACAATGTCGCTCAAGTAGCCGCCAGTGTTTTGTACAAAAGCTTGTAACAGTTCTACTGTTGGGCCAAATATCAATATGAAAACAAGTAATAGTATCGCCAAACCTAAGTTAAGTTCACTTAAGCGTTTCACCCCTTTATCAAGGCCGGAGAACACCGATACAGTGGCAATAAGCGAAATAACGATAATTAAGCCCACTTGGACGTAAGCATTTACAGGCACACCCAGTAGATAGTTAAGGCCTGAATTGACCTGCAGCACACCAAAACCAAGCGATGTTGCCACACCAAACATGGTACCCAATACCGCAAAGGTATCGACAGCATGGCCGATAGGACCAAAAATACGCTCACCAAATATTGGATAAAGTGCGCTTCTAGGCAGCAATGGTAGTTTATGACGATATGAGAAGTACGCTAAACTCAGCGCCACTACGGCGTATATAGCCCATGCGTGAATGCCCCAATGGAAGAACGTAATCTTCATGGCATCTTTTGCAGCTTGTATCGTCTGTGGATCGGCATCTGGCGGCGCAAGATAGTGCATCACCGGCTCTGCAACACCAAAAAACATCAAACCAATACCCATGCCCGCGGAGAACAACATGGCTATCCAGCTTTTATAGCTGTAATCAGGTTCAGAGTGATCAGGGCCAAGTTTAATATCGCCAAAACGTGACACCATCACGAAGATGACAAAAATTAAAAACACTGCGACGCCTAGGATATAAAGCCAGCCAGCTTTTAACTCAAACCAGGATTGTACAATTTTAAAGAAGTCTTGCGCTTGGTTCGGCCAAATAGCGGTGGTCAGAACCATTAAAGTGATCAGGAAAACAGAAGAGAAAAAAACAGGTGGATTAATACTCGATTTAATCGACATACAGTTACCGCAGTTAATGAAGTATACGCCTCTATTCTCGCTAGGCATGACAGGGCCTGGCAGAGGTTAGTAGCCTATAAGCTAATATAAGAATACACTGGCGGGCTTATCATTTTGTGCCTAAGCCCGTGAGTTGTACTCACCAAAGACATGTAAATAAATCAATAGACTGAACGGATGGTTGTTCAGTGAATTTGATCCACTCGCATATTTAAAATCGTATTGAATAGCTCAACCTAGAGTCTGCCGTGTAAGGCCCGATCCAGCTATTTAATAGAATTTGGCTTAGGTTTGGGTTTAAATTTGGATTTTCAACACAAAATTCATTAATGCGGATACATTATTCATTGAGCCGAGGTTTTCGTCTATCGTCCAAATACAAAAAAAACAGCAAAATGCTGTTTTTTAGTTTAACAAGTAACCACTTAGTATCAATCTGTGGGGCTTGTCTCATTATTCATTCAATGCTGTCAGGCCTTGTCTGCTTTATCAACAAACAAAACTAGAAGTTCAAGTCTCTCTCCATCTCTTCATAGGAGATATGACGTACATCTTTACCTTTAACGTAATAGATGATGTATTCGCAAATATTCTGACAACGATCGCCAACACGCTCTACAGCACGAGCCGCCCAAAGCACATCAAGTACTTCTGGGATAGATCTAGGGTCGGCCATCATATAGGTCATCAACTGACGAATAATCCCTTCATACTCTTTGTCGAGCTTGGCATCTTCTTTATGCAGCTCTAGCGCCACATCAGCGTCCATACGCGCTAACGCATCCAGAGTGGCATGCAAAGTACGCGTCGCATGGCGGCCCATATTTTCAATGCTCACCAGCAAAGGCTGTTGATTTTTAGAGCGCTTGTCCAGCGCCGCTTTTGCTATCTTCACACACGCATCGCCAATACGTTCTAAATCGGTAATGGTTTTAGATATCGCCAATACTAGGCGTAAATCACTTGCCGCGGGTTGGCGCTTAGCAATGATGCGGGTGCACTCTTCGTCAATGGCGACTTCCATGCCATTCACTTTGTGGTCACCTTCAATTACTTTCTGAGCTAGCTCAGAGTCTAGTGCCGCTAAAGCATCAAGAGACTGCTCTAGCTGACGTTCAACAAGCCCGCCCATCGTCAATACACGATTACGAATATCATCCAGTTCAGCATTGAACTGACCAGAGATATGTTTATTTAAGTTCATGTTTTCCATTGTAATAAACCTCTATCAGTTCAATTTAACCGTAACGACCGGTAATGTAATCTTCAGTCTTTTTCTTACGCGGTGTGGTAAATATGGTGTTAGTGTCAGCATATTCAACCAGCTCACCCATATACATAAAGGCGGTTTGATCTGACACACGTGCAGCCTGCTGCATATTATGTGTCACAATCACCACGGTATATTTAGATTTAAGCTCAGTGATCAGCTCTTCAATCGTCAACGTTGAGATGGGATCCAGTGCCGATGTGGGTTCATCAAGCAGCAAAACTTCTGGCTCAATCGCAATCGCACGTGCGATAACTAAACGCTGCTGCTGACCGCCAGAGAGTCCGAATGCATTGTCATGTAATCTGTCTTTTACTTCATCCCAAATCGCAGCGCCACGTAAAGAGCGCTCAGCCGCATCATCAAGATCACGACGATTTTTTACGCCTTGCAGGCGCAATCCATACACCACATTCTCGTAAATTGATTTAGGGAATGGGTTTGGACGTTGGAATACCATGCCGACATTACGACGCAGTGCGGCAACATCGACTTTTTTGTCATAGATATTCTGACCGTGCAGCAAAATTTCACCACTGATATGACAGTGATCAACTAAGTCATTCATGCGGTTAATACAGCGCAATAGGGTTGATTTACCGCAACCACTTGGGCCAATAAATGCCGTGACCTTTTTCTTAGGGATATGCATAGACACATCAAACAGTGCCTGCTTATCGCCATATTTAAGGTCGAGGTTACGGATCTCTAATGCCGTGTCTTCTTTACTCAAGTTTTCTAAGTCTAGCATTTCAGTCTTCATTACCGATTGATCTATTGAAATCATGTTATTTCCTATCACTTAGGATAATCGTCAATTAATGCTCAAGCGAACGATATTTTTCGCGTAAGTGGTTTCGTACACCAATGGCGGTTAAATTTAACCCCACGATCACCGAGACCAAAAGGAAGGAAGTAGCGTATACCAAGGGGCGCGCTGCTTCTACGTTAGGGCTTTGGAAACCGACATCATAGATGTGGAAACCTAAGTGCATGAACTTTCGTTCCAAATGCACAAATGGGAAATTAATGTCCACTGGCAGTGTTGGGGCAAGCTTTACCACGCCGACTAACATCAAGGGGGCAACCTCACCTGCAGCGCGGGCTACCGCTAAAATCAAGCCCGTCATAATCGCAGGGCTGGCCATTGGCACGATAATGCGCCACAAGGTTTCGGCTTTCGTCGCGCCCAGTGCCAAACTACCTTGGCGCACCGAGCTTGGAATGCGGCTTAAGCCTTCCTCCGTCGATACTATCACCACTGGCAGGGTTAAAATGGCCAAAGTTAATGCCGACCAGAGAACACCTGGTGATCCAAAAGTGGGTGCTGGTAGTGCTTCAGGGTAAAACAGTTGGTCAATTGAGCCACCAAACATGTAAACAAAGAAACCTAATCCAAACACACCATAAACGATTGATGGCACACCCGCTAAGTTAATCACCGCGATACGGATCATCTTAGTCACCGGCCCCTTCTTGGCGTATTCGTGCAGGTAAATAGCCGCTATCACCCCAAATGGTGTCACGATCACTGCCATCAACATCACCATAAACACGGTACCAAAAATAGCGGGGAATACACCACCCTCAGTATTCGCTTCACGTGGATCATCGCTGACAAACTTACCGATACCGATAAACCAATGCCCGACTTTGCCTAATATGCTGAGCCGGTTAGCGTAAGTAACATCTAAAATGGTATCAAGTTTAAGTGTCACCTCTTCGCCGCGCATGTCTCGAATGATGACAAAGTCACGACCCGCTTCAGTTTTAAGGGCAAAGAACTCTTTTTCAACAACTTGATATGCAGCATCTAACGTTAAACGTTGCGCTTCAATTTCAGCTTTTCGACTATCAGTCAGCGCATTATCCAACTCGTAGCGGCGTGACTCTAAGCGCAGATTCTCTAGCTCATAGTTTATCGTGCCGATATCGCCTTTTTGAATATCGAGCGCTTTGTCATTTAGCGCAACTGCACGTTCGATATGCTCTGCAAAAGCAGTTTCAATATTATCAGGCGTTAACCGCTGGCCATCTTCAATGATCCCCACTGGATAACCATAGAAGTCACCGTTTTTGCTACGTTCGATGACCGCGATATCATTCGGCTTAGTGCGCGAAATAATATTGGTCTCCATCACCCAGCGAAAATCTAAGTCAACAAACTCACGGTTACCGGTTTTGATCAGGTAGCGCGTAACAGTATCACCAACGTCTGCATCAAACGTATGGCCGGCAGACAACAAACGCTCAATAGGCACTTCTTCTCTATCGTATATCTCACCGATAATGCTGTAACGATCACCGGTAGGATCTTGTATCTCCCACTGATAGATCTGAGCAGGCCAAAAGTAACTTAAACCACGCCATGCAATTAGCAATAGCAACCCAAGTACCGCGATTAAACAAACGCTCACGGCGCCACTGGTCATCCAAATCCAAGGAGAGCCAGATTTAAACCACTTACCCATTAGCTAAACCTCTTACGGCGATTGTCGACTTACTCTTTATGAAATTAGTATTTATCATTATCAAAACATCCATATAAATCTACAATTACAGTGAGCTATAGCGTTCACGTAGACGTTGTCTTACCACTTCTGCAATCGTGTTGAAGAAGAACGTAAAGATAAACAGTACAAAGGCGGCCAGGAACAGCACCCGGTAATGCGAACTACCAATGGCCGACTCAGGCATCTCAACAGCAATGTTGGCAGCCAGGGTTCTCATTCCCTCGAAGACACTCCATTCCATAATCGCGGTGTTACCCGTTGCCATTAATACAATCATGGTTTCGCCTACTGCACGCCCCAATCCCATCATTACCGCAGAGAAAATACCTGGGCTTGCCGTTAACAACACCACCCGCGTTAAGGTCTGCCACGTTGTTGCACCCAGTGCCAAACTACCGTTAGAGAGATGACGAGGAACAGAGAACACGGCATCTTCTGCAATTGAGAAGATAGTAGGAATAACCGCAAAGCCCATTGCAACACCCACCACTAACGCATTACGTTGGTCAAAGGTGATGCCGAGCTCATTGGTGATAAACATACGTGTATCACCACCAAAGAACGCAGATTCTAAACCTGGGCTAATCGCAAACGAGAACCAACCAACAAACAAAATCACCGGGATTAACATAATCTCTTGGTAAGTATCAGGTAGGCGCTGCTTCCACTTAGCGGGCAATTTATGCCAAGCAAATGCGGTAGACAATACCGAGGAGGGCAATAATATGAGCAGGGTTAAAATGCCGGGCAAATTATGTTCAATCAACGGTGCGAGCCAAAGGCCAGCAAGGAAACCCAGAATAACCGTCGGTAAAGCTTCCATAATTTCAATGGTTGGCTTAACAACCGCACGTACTTTGGGAGACATGAAATATGCCGTATATATCGCACCCGCAATGGCCAACGGAGTGGCAAATAGCATGGCATAAAATGCCGCTTTCATCGTACCAAACGCCAATGGCATAAGGCTTAACTTTGCTTCAAAGTCGTCAGAACCTGAAGTTGACTGCCACACATATTTAGGTTCTGGATAACCTTCATACCAAACCTTACTCCACATCGCACTCCACGATACTTCTGGATGGGTGTTGGATACGCTAAACAGGTTGAGTTTGCCGTCGGCTTCCACAACCAGCGCGTTAGAACGTGGGCTAAACCCGATTGTACCTGGGTTTTTAAGCTTAAATTTTTCAGAGAAAAGCTCACGCTGACTGGTGGTATAAAGCAGGCTTAAATTACCCTCGTCAGTAATGGTGACAAAACTCTTACGATAGAATTCTGACGCGACACTCTTGATCCCCGCTTTATTTTTAAAGTCACGAATTTCTTGATATTGACGTCCTTGTTCACCATTAACTTGAAAGTATTGCTGCACCAAACCACTGTCGTAACTGACAAGCAAAGAGCTGGCACCCGCTAACAAACTTACATTAGTCACTTTGGCTTTGGCACGTCCGAGTTCAAGTACTTGTCGTAAGCTCACATCTTCGGCATCACGAATATCATAAACAAACAGTTTGTTATCTGAGCTCAAAATTAATTGGCGGTGATCGGGAGTCATCAACCTCTGTTGTACGTTGACGGGAGCATCAGGAATAATGCCTGTGTACGTCACCCATTCAACCTCTTCGGTCATCATGTTCTCTTCGCCTTCTTGGCGAGAGATGCGCCATACTTTGTCATTGTCTTGATAAACAAAGCTCATTTTGTCACTGCTAACATCAAATACTAAATGGTTAAGTGCATGACCTTCAGTATCCACGGTCAGCGGCGCGTTTCCATTTAAGAAACGAAGATTAGGTGTGATGAGGCGCTTGTCATCAGGGTACGTAACCCCAAACTCCACCCCTGCAATAATCGCTTGGCCATTACTCAACCCTAATGCAAAGCGCTGCTCACTTGGCATGGCAACTGAACTACTCACAACATGAGAGCCAGCAGGCGTATTAATCTGCTCAGTCCGGATCAGTTGTGATGTTTGGGTATCAAAAAAGTCCACTTTACCTAGCTGTGATACGCGGTACATGATCTCATTCTGCTCATCACTACCGACCATTAACGCTGGTTGAGTATCATGATATTTAGCACTTACAACCGGTGTGACCTCAGCGCTATCGAATAGCGGCTTAATCACATAAAGTAGATAAAAGAAGATCAGTAGCAAGGCCACAAATACCATGGTTCCACCAATGGTGACACCTATTTGGGCAGCTTTGTCCATGATTGCTCTGCGCGATGTACCATTGTTTATCAATAGGTTTTTTGCAGCAGGTCCAGGCTGAGATACCTGAGTTTCCATTAAGAACCTCGATTATTTAAAAGCCAGTAAAATAAACTGGGATTGTATCCACGACTATGCTAACTGTAGTGTTACCAAATAAGCACTACGCTGACATATTCTAATGCTGTGCATTATATTACGCAAAAATGACACTAGTGTTACAGTGGTTAACTTATTAATTAATGGAGCTATATCAATATGTTAAGGTATCTGGTTACGTTACAAGCGATGGACCGTGAAGGTTTAGTAGAGCAAATAGCCCATGCAGTAAGCCGACACGGCGGTAATTGGTTAGATTCTGAGCTACGCCACATCGATGGCATATTTGCTGCAATCCTATTATTAGAGGTGCCTTCGGCACAGTGGGATGAACTCGTTGAAAGCTTAGAATGCTTAGAAGGTGTTGCGTTAACTTACGCAAAAACGAAGAAAGCCACCAATGAAGATATCCACCTCAGTTATTCACTAGTTGCCTATGACAGACCGGGTTTAGTCCACGAGATCTCAAATAAGATCAGTGCACTAGGGATCAATATTGAGCACATGAGTACTCGATATGAGAGTGCTAGCCACACAGGTATCGCCCTGTTTAGGGCTGAGTTTGATTTAGGCCTTAAAGATGCCAGCCATGAGGATAAATTAACAGAGGCACTGCACGCTATTGGAGACGATGTGGTGTTGGATAACGTGTCGACTTAGTGAGCATGACGTACATTCAAGCTTAAACGTCTGCTGACGTTATCGGTATCAGACAAGCATCAGCCTGCCATGTGCAGGCTTTTTTGAGCTAATCGCGATCACGCCGCTTGGTTTGGTACATATCTTTATCAGCAGTTGCGAGCAATGAGTCCATCGTGGTTCCTTGGTCAGGGTAGATTGCGACCCCCACACTACAACAAACCTCAATATTGTTACCATCGACAATGAATGCTTTATTAAATGCCTTGTCTAAAGTTGCAACGACTATCGAAACATCATTCTTATTCGCCATTTCTTCTAGCAAAATAACAAACTCATCCCCCCCTATTCTGGCGACGGTATCTGAGCCACGAATGCATTGTTTGAGGCGTATCGCGGTTTCTATCAAGACCTGATCTCCGAAAGTATGACCTTTGGTATCGTTAATCGTTTTGAATTTATCCAAATCAATATAAAGCAGCGCAAAATTCATTTTATGACGTTTAGACTGTGCAATTAAATGCTCCACACGGTCGAACAACAAGTAACGATTAGGGATTTTTGTGAGGTAATCATAATGTGCGAGGTATTGAAGTCGTTCGGCTTCTTTTATGCGACTGGTGATATCTCGATTGACCCCTAGCGCACCGACCATCTGCTCATTTGAATCATAAATAGGGACACACATCGACTCGATCCAGCCAATATCGCCATTTTTATGTAACATCCTGATTTCACCAGTCCATTGCCCCAATTCTCCCACCGCTGATATCACTTCTGATGTGATGTGATCGGTGTCCTCTGGAACATGGAGCATACTAACAGATTGACCAATAGCATCTTCTTTGGAGTAGCCATAGAGTGCTTCAGAACCTTTGTTCCAATCAGTAATGATGCCTTGTGAGTCAGTGACGACCACTGAATCAAACAGGTAATCGAAGGCCTTAGCGCGTGGTTTAAGTATGTGCGAGTTCATTATTTCGTCTACACCTTCAATTATGAAGCATAAAATGCCCTGCTAATGGGCGAATATTGAGCAACGAAAACAGTCCATTGTTTTTTGTCCTTATTGATTCGCTTTTTACGTGCCTATTGTTGCTTGTTAATTTTCAGCCAAAAAGCCTCTTGGCAATGATTTAAGAACGTCTTTCTTTGAGGACATATATGCGTATCGTCAGATTCGGAAATCACTTCATATGATATCCAACACTCTGCGCATATTTGTTCATTCTCTTCCAACATATCAGCTTCATTACAACATTTCATCACCACCCCATTGTTGAAATGAAATACTGATTCGATGCAATTAACGACGATACCTTGATCGGTATATGATTTATCAAATGATTCCGAGGCTTCTAATTTCACCCCGTTCAACTCACCTTTTGTAACTGCAATGTAAGTGTGAAGATTATTCATTAATATATCCTTAAGTGCCTGATACTAAAACGTTGTTTTAAGCAACTAAGCATTGCTGGCTCAAAAGTTGAGGGACGCATAAACACTCACTTTATTTGGTCCGTTTAAAATTGGTGTTTGTGACTCCCCCACTACAGTGACGAGTTCAATCTGGAATACCAAGCATGAATAAAGAGTGTTTGGCAGTAGAAAGATAAAATCCATCTCTACTTCCCAACCTAAATACTGACGAGAGTAGGCCTTATGTAAGTCTCTTATACTAGGTGTATCATCATGAACACTTCAGAACAATAACGCTTTGATTTTCTTTATGAACAATACCTTACCAACTTAACAGGGCAAAGCAAGCGAACCGCTACCATAGATGCTGATAGTCGCACCAGCAGAGCGATTGCCCCGCTAGTGATACAAAGCCGCAATAATCTAACGACTGTACTGACTGATCGTGTAGAGCGTTAATTTTAATATTTGAGGCTATGGATTACTGCGACGAAGTTTTTACGCTGGGTTAGCAAGCGAAGCTTGAAGTACCCATAAGCCTTACATAGCCAATTAGGGAATGTTGATCTTTCACGGTTGTTTTTACCGCAGTTTATTGGCTATTTTGGCAAGGCGGCAGCGATATCGTTTAGTCATTCTCCACAAACAGCCGGCAACACAGTAAAAATAGCCAAGAAGTGCGGCCCTTCGAATTCATTTCAATGCTTCTATTCTTTTACAACTAAAGTGCGTTACAAGCTTCTTACTTAGCCAGCTAAGCAAGAAGCTCAAGCCTTGTACTAAAACCATGATTCTTTACGACAAAGAGTCGAACAAAAACTAAGCTCGAAAGATCAACAGCCCCTAGTACTTCTGATGAGAATAACTACACTCTATACTGCGCGATCTGCTGTTGCATCGACTCCGCTAGGATAGCTAACTCCCGGGTGGCCACATTGCTCTGCTCCGCTCCAGCTGCAGTCTGATCTGAGATATCGCTGATATTGATGATGTTTTTATTTATCTCTTCGGTTACCGAACTCTGCTGCTCGGAAGCCGTTGCAATCTGCGCATTCAGAGAGTTAATCTGTTCGATACTGACTATAATTTGCTGCAGTGCATCGCCGGCTTGCTGCGATTTATCGACACTCAACTTCGCTTGCTCAGTCCCACGCTCCATCATCACCGTAGAATCACGAGCACCTTGCTGTAAACGCTGGATCATCTTTTGGATCTCTTCCGTGGAGTCCTGCGTCCGTTTGGCTAAATTACGCACCTCATCGGCCACCACCGCGAAACCTCGTCCCTGCTCACCGGCACGGGCTGCCTCGATAGCGGCATTGAGTGCTAACAGGTTGGTTTGCTGGGAGATCCCCTGAATAACATCGACCACAGAGCCAATTTCATCTGAATGTTGCGACAGGAGCTTCATCGCCTCGGTTGCATCGTCCATCTCTGTAGATAGGGTTTCAATCACCTTAATGCTCTCATCAACAATCGCTTGACCATTACTGGCTGCGGTGTTCGCCTCTTCCGAGGTCATTGCAGCGGCTGCTGCGCTTTGAGCCACCTCACGCACTGTTGCGGAAAACTGATGAATGGCAGTTGCGATCAGCTGGGTCTGTTGCTGTTGATCGACCACATTACGTTGAGTCTGAGTCGATACCACGGAGTTTTCTTCGGCCGAACTTGCCAATCTAGACGTCGAATCATGGGTATTTTGTACCGCATGTTGAAATCTGGATGTAATCTGATTCACGTACGCTGCAATATGTGAAAATTCATCATCGCCACCCAGATTGATACGTTTGGTCAGATCCCCATTAGCGATATCGTTAGCGGTATTTTCAAGCTGCGTTACCGCCTGGCTAACGCGTCTAATAATAAGAGTAGAACTGATACTGATCACCAGCATACTGATACTGGAAAACATCGCGACTAATAAGATGTAGAAAGCCATATTGTCCTTAGACAGTTCAAAACTTTCTTTCCCTTCGGCTACCTGTAGTTCCAAAAATGACTGCGCTTCTGTATTAATATTCTTAAACAGTGGGTTAATTTGAGTCAGTAAGATGTGATTCGACTCTTCATAATTGCCGCGTCTTAATGCCTCGAGAGCGGGCTCAAATCCCGAAATGGTAACCTTATCCAGTAGATCTGCTAATCGATTAATTTGCTCACGTTCGTCTGTCTCAAGAGGAGAGCTTAAAATCTCATTATCAACGATGTGATGCAGCAGAACGATAGAGGCTTGGGTTGCCTTGATGTGCTTTTCAAGTGGGTGATTATGCATATCTGAGAACTTACTACTCGGGTCATGCTGAAATGCCAGCAAAAGCCCACTGCGTGCACTTGCGAGCTCATTAAGAACTTTACCCGCTCTAATGCTGTGCTGCATGCCCTGAGTGTAAAGTTCCTCGATAGAATCTCCCGCATCTTGCATGCCAGTGATCCCCTTATACCCGAGGAGTATAAAAGAGATAACCGTAAGAAAAACAATTAATTTGAGCTGAAACCGAACCGACCTTACTTGCTGAATAAAACCCGTCCCTTGTGTGTTGGAGCTTTGAATACTGCGATTCTCCGCTTGAGCTATTAAAGCAGACATAATAATTCCCTATTAAGACCTAAAACAGTCCAGCAAAATATTGCTTTTATAATTATTCTTGATGTAAATAAAAAGTATCAACATAGAGTAATACCCATAATGATGTAGTTTAAAGTATAAAGGCTCTAAAAAGACATGATCTCCATCAAGTCACTAATAATAATGATGATTATCACACATATGAAAGGGGGGGATTGATAGTGCCGATGATGATATTACTGTCAAAATTATCCGTAACAGAGAAATTCATCAGAAACTGAGTCCTACAATAATGTCCACTACACGGTTATCGATAAGCGTATCGGTGCAGTTCAACAAACCCATCACCACGACGCATTCAAGTGAAGCGGTTAGCCTCAGGAGTCGTTTTTAACACTTTATTCATTGGAGTAGCTAACGCTACAGGCTCAATGTTAATCAATCCTGCCGGTCCATATACAAAAAAGCCCTCCTCACTGTGTGACTAACACAGTGATAAAAGGGCGTATTTCAAGACCAGCGTATGTTGAACTAGGTTCAGGCAATGGCATCATCGACAAAAGCTTGATGAGCATCCTCAAACATCCAAAATAGCAGGTTTAACCATAACCAAGCTTCAAAAACTCAGGCCGCTATCATGACCGGCCTATTCATTTGACTGCTTATCAACTCGGTTGTAGGTAAAACAACAAATAGACCAACTTAAAGTAACTGTTGTGCTATTTATTGGGTCTAAACAATATTATTTTCATTTAACAGATTAAAAATCTTTTGGTGTTGAGATAAATAATCTTCAAACTTTTCAAGGTCTGCGGCATTCATTCTGCCAGTGGCGAGTGCATCGCCTTCATTGATACCCAATTGAGTCATCAGTGATCTGTCTAAATCATCAGCCAGTTTCAATCTAAATTCACGCCCAACATTTTTAAAGGTGATGCGATGTTTAGCGAATAACTTATCAATATGAGCACACAACAAAATGCCATTTGCACCTTCTAAATGCTCAGCGGTATTTTCACAATTGCGCCAAGCTTTAATATGTGAAGCAACCAGTATCTCTTTTACAGGCGTCAGTGTTAATGCGCAGGTTTCACTGCCCCATACCTTGATCACTTCTTCTTTAAATTGACCTTGGCCTACGCGAGCATTTATTTCATGTCTTTTTTCTAGAGCAGATAAAGGCGAATCACACGCATCGATAAGATCTTCACCAATGTCACCGTCGTTGATCACTTGGTCATTACCGATACAAAGGGATAATAGATCTTCAAGTTTCTCACTATCTTCTCTATCCTTTTCCGATACTTTAACTGACGCATGAACATACAGAGTTTTTTTCCCTTTTGACGTCACAAGGCTGCAATCAGGGTTTCTTTTTTCATGCTCAAAATACGCACGTTGTCCTTCTTTTCCCTTCATTAACTTGATAGATGCGTGACACTCTGGACATCTACGCATTACGTTATTAACCCCATGAATTGATTCCACTGGGATTAAACGCCAAACACCACAAATAAGGGCTTCGCAAACAGAATTAGTTAGCTGTAACATATTGTTCCTTGTAATTTTTATTATTAATAAATAAACGATTAAACATCTTTTGCCAGTCTTAATCTGAAAGCAGTGCTATCTCCTTTACTAACTTAGCACTTTAGATACTTAAATATCAGTCCCTGACATTTAAGTAGAAATAGTTGCTTGCAGTGATACAGGCTATTGTTAAGAGCTCTGTCTATCGACAGGTGGGTGTGGCCCAATAGCTTACTCGCGATTTGCATCTTAATATAAAATATACCCACCCATGACGCTCTAACGGGCAATCGTTCAGCTTAGATGATCGATAGTGACACTTTTGCCCTAATGCGTACAGCTCTAAGCCGACTCAATCGGTTAATATGCCAGCATAAACTCACCTAACTCGACTTTTCTGTTATGTGGAAGGGGTAACTAGCGGAAAAGACGTACACCTTCTGTCGTTTGACCTCGAGATTTTTAGGTTCGTATTATCTGTCTGCCAGTTATTTAAAATGACAAAAAGAACTTATTCTGCTGCTTAGCGAACATCAAATTCATTAATATGAGCAGTGAACTTCGAACAGAGACAGATTGATAAGTGAGCTTGTTAAGCTGGCGATTAACCTCAATAGCGTGAATGCAGCCTGTCGACACACGAGTCATTCTGGCTGATAAATAGACTTAACAGCTGGTTTGAATATCGCTTGATTAATTTTTCACCAACTAACTATCACCTGCTTGGTTGACGAACTGAAGTTCAAGCATATCAAATAGCGGTTGCACAGTCGTGAGTGCACGCTCACGTTTGCCGGCTAGCAAGAACAAGGCGTCATCGACACCTTGTCTTTAATGCTTAAAGTGCTTCTTTCTTCCGTTCAATTTCAAGTAAGGCTAACATCAACTGACGCTCTTTTGGCGACAATGACTGCACTGCTTTTTTCACGTTTTTTTGGTAGCGATCCAATGTCACTTTATCGTTAGCAATGGCCGCATCTAGCGTTTGCTCATATTTGCTCAGTAACCCATTTAACTTCTCTGCGTTCTTCATGTTGGTCGTATGCGCGCTAAAGGCCATATATAACACCACTCCCAACGTCATTAGACTAAAGACATCAAACTTGAAAGAGAACCGTTTAGGCTTAGTTTCCGTGGTCATGGTTATTGTTCCGTAATCAGTGAAAGTTTAATTTTTATAATCTCAGCGTGCTTAGCCGCATCACTTATTGCTTGATGTTCTTGTAAGTTAAAAAATTGAATGACAATAAATAAAACACCGACAAGGAGCAGCAGCACTAGGTTTTCTGCCAGCCATTCAACAATCGAAATAGTAATACTTTTTATCATAGGATGGCCTTACATTTAGGCAGCTCTTCATAATCGAAGAAATTAACGTTAATCGAGTCACTGATCATCTGGGCATCAACGACCCCAAGTACAAAGCAGCGGTATTTCTTGGTACGTTTAAGCTCAAGTAAGATTAAATTATTTTGACCCTTTTTATGCAGTGTATTCAGCAGCGATAACGTGGATGGCTGATGATTAAGATAAGCGGTCATGTTAACTTCAAGCTTCTGTATTAACGACTCTTTGCCAACATCACCTTGGCCTAGTTGAAGCCAATATTGAGGATCGTCAAAATTAGAAGCAAACTCAGAAACCAGTCCAACCACATCCGGTTTATAGAAAAACTTTTGCTCTGCGAGCAAGCCAATATCAGAGTTTTGTAAAAAGTTAGGCATATTAACTGCTGCCACTTTTTCATTTTCCAATCGAACCCCAATATAAGCACCAACATTCATATCTTGCTTCAGTACCGTAATGTTGGTGTCGAACGGTTTTATCACTTCACCAAAGCCGTAATGCTTAGGCAGAAATGATAACCACGCATAAGCAAGATCGTCATAAGCTCTTAAAAAATATTGCTCATGTTCAAGCGCAATTGTCTCAACCGGTTGATTTGACTCTTGCGGTTGATAAGGCGGGCGATATTTGATGATTTGGCCCACCAGCCTTACCACACTAAGATCCCGATAAGTTTGGAATATGCCATTTTCAACATCCAGCACATAACCAAAACCAAGAGTGAAAAATCGATCGAAAGGGTCAACAGTACTGAAGGCTTCAGCAAAATTCCCCATCATAACGTGATAAGCATTTTTGTCCGTCACAGAGGCGCCCACCGGAACCCCAAAAGCAATCGCACCAGCAAGCATCGCTAGAGTGAGATAGCTTTTGCTTTTTGACCACAAATACACACCCAGTTTGATAAATAACAAAAAGATAGCCAATAAACTTGCAGCTATGCTCATTGGCGGAATAACCGCGAGCTTAACAGCGTCTTTACCCAGCATGAACATACTGCCACCAGGTGAGAAAGCCGCAGTGGCCGCCGTAGAGGTCACCATTTTGATAAAGGAGATGTTATCTTGCTTAGCGAGCCACAGCTTCTTGTATTTTCGCTCTGAAATACTGGGGGTGAATTCGGCTAAATAGTAGTTACCCAGTGTTTTTTTAGCGTACTTAGTCACCTGCGGTAAACGGGCAAATCCAACTCGGTCTAGACGCGGTTTTGCGACAGAAAAACGAGCGTTTTTGCGGTACTCATTCCACAACGCTTTGGCGCGGCCTTTATATTTGGCTTCAATGGCTTGATGTAATCCTCTTTGGTCACTCAATGTCCAATCGTTAGCCACCTTAACGCCCTGCTTGTTAAAGACATCAACCGCCACCGTTAACGCTTGCGGTGAGTCATTATATTGCTCGTACTCCATCTCTTCAGGAATACCATACAGCCGGTGTATGTACTTAATTCGCCCACGCTCGAACATCGACATAAGGTAGTACTTTGACTTAAGCATTTTGGCAACGGTGATATCATCTGCCGTCAGGTAAACACCAAAGGATTCTCCAGTGTCGTATTTCAGTGTGCTTAGATACTTAGCAAAGTCGACTTTAAGTTGTTGGCGGCAATCTGATTTACAGCTTGAGCTAAAATAGTCATCTTTGACTGAGCTATAGCCCTTTCTTATCGGATTATTAGCATCTTCAGCCACATCCTTACGGTAATTATCGGCGTCGAGCAGCGCTTGCGAATAGCTTTTCCAATGATTGGTAATACTGTCATTTGCCTGGTTCAGTAACGCCACCCGCTCTTGCTCAATCAGGCTGTAGTTATTCTCTTTCTTGAGCGCCACTAAATACGCTTTATTGGCTTTTTGATAGCGAGCCAACTCTTGTTTATAGGTACGGTCAAACTGCCTAATACGCGGAATGGCCTCAGTGATAAAAGCCACTTCTTGACGATTAAGTAGAAATTGGTCGGCCATATTTTCGAGGTTAGATTCAATCAACTTATTGAATCCTGCTGAGAAGTAAGCCAGAGAGGGAATTAATGCCACCATTAAATCTTTGCGTTTAGGGTCGCTAACAATGTCATCAAACTCGGGGAAACCTTCAATCGCGACCGTTTCTGCTAAATAGGCTTCTTTATAAACAATGGCTCTGACTGCACTGAGCTTTTTATCATTTGACGTGGTATCGACAACGCCATCAACCGCGATCCTCAAGCAAGGGATAATTATGGCCCAGACCAATACCAGTATCAACGGGCGGAAAACCCCATTGATAAGCTGAGCGGTTTTGGGGTCCAGTGTTTTACCCGCTTCTACCTTTTTTGTTTCATCGCGAATAAGTCGATTAAACAACGTCGCCGGGATAAAGGTGGCCACAGCCAGTGCTAAGCCAAATCCAGAAAGGGTTCGACCAAATAACTCTAACCTCTCCGCAGTGATTCTATGCTCGCCAAAGACCGCTTGAATAGGTTGGGCGTACATATCGATGAGTAAGATGTTTAGCGATAACTCTAAACAGACATAAACCACAAAGAGCAACAGTAACAGCACTATTTTTACATGGTTTGAAAACTTGCTTGAGTTCATTATTGTTGTTTCTTCATGATGTATTTTTGAGTGGTAACGGCTGTGTCGCCATCTTGTTGTCTATCTATGCAGTATTGATAAAGCTCATCGCCGGGCGTTAACTGGCGACAGCGATTGGTGTCTATTTTATTGCTCAGCGGATAACTTTGCTGCTGGTTATCAATCGTTAAATATTGGCCGTCACTCAGTAGCCGTTGTTGCTCATCGAGACGGTTAAAATCGGCATTAGACGGCAATACGTTGGCAAGTAACACCGCATCCACAGTCAATGGCGGCGCTATAATTTTTTGTGTTGGTGCAAGTACCACACTTTTATTGGCCTGCATGCAGGCTGTTAATGGCTGGGTGTCAACGATGATGGCGATTGGCTCGGCGACATCAAAACTATCGACGGTCATGAGCACTCGCTTACGCGCATTTGAAGTCAGCGATGTTGCCGCAAGATAGGGATGAGATTGAGCAGGGCTGTCTGATACGCCTTTAACGCCAGACTTTTCGACTTGCACTACATACTTTTCTGCTACCACAAATTGCAATGAATGCTGTGGAAATTGGGCTTTAGCTGATTGAAGCAACTGTTTTAGATCTGAGAGCCTTGTCTCAGGTTCAGGCCTAATGATGATCGCATCATGCCTCATAAGCTTTGGC
Source organism: Shewanella sp. GutCb (assembly GCF_002836135.1). NCBI lineage: Bacteria > Pseudomonadati > Pseudomonadota > Gammaproteobacteria > Alteromonadales > Shewanellaceae > Shewanella > Shewanella sp. GutCb. Next base: position 50,982 of record NZ_PJBL01000018.1, read on the forward strand.
GTTAACGCTAGCGCCAATGCAGGTAAAGTGAGCCGCCTTTGGCTCTGAGTAAAATCATTGTCAGTATCAACGACTACCCAGTCGTTATTAACTCTTATAACATCAATATAAAACCCCGAGAGTAAGTCTTGATGTTTACCGACATATTGTGGAAAAGTAGCGTCAGTAACGCGATAAAACAGCGCCCCATTACAAACACTTTGGTTAATAGGCAGTATTTCACCCGTCTCTGAGATGATGAGGTTTCGCTGCTTTAGCGCATTTTGTAATTGACTGTGCTGTGGAAGATGGCTTGCATGCGCAGCCAATGAGCGGCTGACAGGAATAGCTGAGATATAATGATCAGGTCTTTTATCTACCGCGCAGCCCCAAAGCAAAAAAATCAGCAAAAAATATAGCGAGATAGTCCTTAGTAACAACACACAAAATCCTTCTTTATTATTATCGGTGGCAAAATAATACACCTACAACATAAATGCAACGTGTTGTAATTAAATGCGTCATTTAAGTGTTAGAATTGTGCGCTTACAAGGGATAGGTTTACCCAATTCAAGTCGTTACACTTATCAACTCCCCTGCTACGTGTTGTCATAGTGCTTGGTTTTAAAATGGCTGAATGTGTGGAATACAGTCTAAGCGGCTGATAATGGTTTCATAAAATAAGAGATATTGCGTTTGTTAACGTGGTCATCTTAAAACACACTTTACGGCAGTGACGTAGCGCAACGACCATGACAGCTCTAGGGTTATTATCAAAATGGCCTATCACGCGCGACTGCAAACCATGACCAAGTACACTCATTAAAAATATCCCCATCTATGCCCCTTGCGTATATAATGCTGACCACTGCGTTTTAAGCTAATTAAATTCAACAGAGAGGTCGCGTGTCAGATACCTATATTCCATTAGAACAATACAAACGTAAGTGGATTTTTAATCATAAAGATCTGCCGGTGACCGATGAAGATAAAGCGCTAATTAAGCCACTTTCTCAAAAGGCGTCGATGGAAGTTTGGAATAAATGGATAAGCAATAAAAGTAGCTGCGCCGAGCAATTTGGTAAAGGCGATTGGGCAGCCAAACAAGACGCTTGGGCATTACCAGAGCCGTGGCAAAGTGCCTGGGACAGTGAAGAACCCGCTCTACCCGAGCCTATAGCCGAACATATTAATTGGCAGGATGCCGCCAAGATATATTTTTGCTATGAAAAGTATCAAGTGATTGAAACCCGTTGGGATGTATTTGTTAGAAACTGGAAATGCTTTCTGTTTTTTGACGATGGTCCATTGCTTATTTCACCGAAGCAAAAGCAAGCGATTATGTTTCTACAAAGTGGCGAGTATCAATTGGGTACGCGTGGCTAAGCCCTGTCCCTTTCTATTTGAGGTTTTTATGAAGTTTATCTGTTCTATTGTTATTGCTGCTGCACTGCTGCCACTCTCTTTACAGGCTAAAGAGATCTCGGGTGTTGAGCTTAATAAGACGTTAACGCTCAACGAGCAGCCGCTAGTGCTTAATGGCGCGGGTGTGCGCAGTAAATTTTTTATCGACCTCTATGTCGGTAGCTTATATGTACCGACCGTACTCGATAACACCGCTGCGGTATTAGCTGCTGACAACGTTGCTGTGAGACTAAACATTACCTCGGGTATGATTACTGCCGATAAGATGAAAGAAGCCATCAATGACGGCTTCGATGATGCAACGGATGGAAACACCGCGGGAATTCAAACGCAAATAGCACAATTTATGCAGCTCTTTAGCGCAGAGATTGTCGACGGCGATCAGTTTACTTTACTGGCAAGTAAAACCTCTGGCGTCACGGCGTTTAAAAATGGTGAAGCGCAAGCGACCATCACCAGTGAGCCATTCCGTCAGGCATTACTCAAGATCTGGTTAGGTGACGAACCGGCCCAAAACAGCTTAAAAGAAGCCATGTTGGGCCAGTAATATCCATTTTCCAGCTTAAAAATTGTAGGTAAAATCCAAGGCCAATGCGCCTTGGTTTTCAATATCTTCTTTGCTGTTTTGTGGGTTCAGTTCAAGCTCGCCATTGAAGAAGTAACCGGCATAACCATTAACGCTAAAGGAGGAGTTTATTTTCCAGCCTACGCGCGCAAAGCTCACCCACTCATCAATTTCTGCCGTTTCTTCATCATTAGCAATCAAAAATCGATTAGTTCTTTTAGAGGTACCAACACCAAAGTCCCAATCAGGGTTCAAGGTATAACTCAACTCTAAACCTGCAGGTCCACTAAATCCTGCTGAGAATGGGTTACCCAATTTAAGCTGTTCGGTGATTTGCCAATTGACCGCGATAAATGGCACCGTTCTGACTTCATCAATATCGTTGAGATAACCTACGCCAAAGCCAATCATATTGCCTGAGCTAAAGCGGTACATTGCCGATAGAAAAGCACCATAGCTTTGCGCATTACTTAATGATGCATTGTCGGACGCTGCATACTGTAATTTGGGCGCCAGCATAAACATCCAATGCTGATCGGGACGATACGACAATGATAAGCTAGCACGATAACGCTCAATCTTGTCCCATGTCTGCTGACCACTAATACTGGTTGAAGACCAGTCATAATCGAGATTGTCGTAACCTAACTTAGCCCCGATAGACCACTGCTTATTGAGCCGCATTCCGGTCTTAACATCGAACATCCACTGGTCGCGTTGTAATTCGTTACCTTGCTCGCCGACGGCCGCAGTTCCGCTCGCTATTCGCGACACACTCACACTCAATGGCGAATAGGGTTTGCTCGGTTTTGCATGAGTGAAAGAGGAAAATGCCACAGCTGAAAGGACCATTGAGGTCATGAAAATTGGTTTTATGTGCATGCTAACTCCATTAGCAGAAAAGGAGACGACTTATCGTTATAGTTGTGACTGTATATTACGTTTGTTAAATAAAATAGGATCACTTTGTAACATCAGGGCCGGCGCCGTCGGTGATTAATGTTTGTAAAAAAGAGCAGATATTAACTGCTCAAGGCAAATATTGGGCTTACCTAGCCCGATAGGCATTTAAAAACATGCTTACACTGCCGCTGATATATTCCACTCTGTCTTCTACAAGATCTGAGACATCTAAGCCGAGTTCTAGCTTCATTCTCATTTCACCAAACGTCATTAAGCAAAATCTGACCGCGCAGTGATGTGGATTATCGAACTTATAAGTCCCTACTTTGGTGACGTTAATAAAGTAGTCACTCAATATGCGCAGTATATTTTCTGGCCCCGCACTGTAAAATAATTTAGAAATTTCTGGATGAGTGTCGGCTTGCGATACGCAGGCTTTAAACACCGTTATCGCTTCAGCACTGGTGATAACCTCAGCGAAGTGCTTGGCAAACAAGGCTAAATTGTCTTCTGGAGTCGATGGATCAGACAGCATTTCTTGGTTTACACCATGAATAAGGCATTTAGATTCTATTGAAGCGACAAACAGATCATCTTTACAGCCAAAGTGTGAGTACACCGTTTGTTTTGAAACCCCTGCCAGCTTAGCAACCTCATCCATACTGGTATGCGGGAAACCTTGTCCGCAAAAAAGTTCTTTTGCAGCCAGTAATATTTGCTCTCTTTTTTGCTCGCTACGACTCATCACAGGTGCATCCATTGGCATTTACGCTCTTTCTAGGGGGCTGAAATAGTTCAATTAACTATTTAATCACGAACTAGACTAGACAGTCTAGTTCTTTAGAAATAGACTGTGCAGTCTAGTTTAACGTTTTTCATACATTGTGTTAACCATTAACTTAACTCAAACGGATTTTATAAAATGAATATTAAAAGGGCTGTGACTCGCCGTATGCTGCTTACAAGCTTAGTTGCCGTAAGTTTTCTTTCTGCATGCCAAGATGCACCCATCGAAGCCCCCGAGTTACCCAACTATCAATCCGTCAGCAGCAGTGAGTTAATTGCAGAGTCATCGTACCCCTACTCCCAAGAGTTTTCAGGCACCATCCGCGCCGGTAACACCACAGGTGTCGGTTTTGAGTTAGCCGGTAAAATTAATGCACTCACCGTCGACAGTGGTGAGAGCGTTGTCGAAGGTCAGCTCTTAGCCCGACTCGATACTCGACTTTTACAGGCTGAAAAAAATGAACTAGTAGCGAGTTTAGCGCAAAATAAAGCCGATGTTGATCTTGCTACAGCAACATTAAATCGTAGTCTTGAGCTTAAAAAGCAAGGTTATGTTTCAGAGCAGCAGCTAGATGAGTTAAAAGGTCAACTCAACAGTTTACTGGCCGCTAAAAGTCGTTTTAATGCCTCAATTCAGGCTAATCAGCTTAAAATTGAAAAGTCAGATCTACTCGCCCCGTTCAATGGCACCATTAGTAAACGAAGCCGTAATCTGGGCGAAGTTATCGCCCTAGGTAGCCCAGTGTTTACCTTAATCCAAGACAATAATGTGCAAGCTTATATCGGCGTGCCAGTAGAGGTGTCTAGTACCTTAACCACAGGTCAAACGGTGAACTTACGCGTTAGAGACAAAGACTACCAAGCCAATATTGCGGGTATCGGCGCACAATTAGATCCCGTGACACGCACCGTCGAACTAAGAGTGACCCTGCCCTCTGATGCCGACGTTATTAATGGCGAGCTGAGTTACCTCACTTACCAACATGCGATTGATTCGGCTGGCTATTGGGTGCCAATATCTGCGCTTACCGATGGTATCCGCGGTCTGTGGAATATCTATGTGTTAACCCAAGACAGTGAACAACGTTTCCGCATTGAGCGTCGAGATGTTGAAATCATCTACACCTTAAAAGACAAAGCCTTCATCAATGGCGCGGTTAAAGCTAATGAAGCCTATGTCGACCAAGGCTTACATAAGTTGGTTGCAGGCCAAATAGTGACTCGCCAAACTAACTTGGCAACGAGGTAATAACGATGGTTAAAGCATTAGTTGAAAATGGCCGCTTAATTAGCTTAGTCATTGCCTTATTACTGGTCGCTGGTTTAGGGGCTATTTCAAGCCTTCCACGCATGGAAGACCCCGATATTACCAATCGTTTTTCATCGGTTATCACCCACTACCCAGGGGCATCCGCCGAGCGCGTTGAAGCCCTTGTGACTGAAGTACTCGAAAGTGAATTAAGACGTTTAGAAGAGCTAAAGCTGGTGCAGTCAACGTCTCGCCCTGGCATTTCGGTTATTCAGCTTGAGCTCAAAGACAACGTTTTAGAAACGGCTCCTGTTTGGTCTCGCGCCAGAGATATGATTGCCGACGCCTCTGGATTACTCCCAGCTTCGGCGCAAAATACCATCTTAGATGACAAAGTGGGTTACGCCAACACCGCCATTTTAGGTATTGCTTGGCGCGGTGGCGGCGAAGTGCGTACCGACATGCTCAACCGCTATGCAAAAGAGCTGCAGAGTCGACTGCGACTGCTAAATGGCACTAATTTTGTCAAACTTTATGGCCAACCAACTGAAGAAATCTTAGTGCAACTTGATGGCCATAAAGTCAATCAACTGCAGTTAACATCAAAGACAATAGCCCAGATCCTGCAAAATGCTGACGCAAAAGTCTCTGCGGGTGAAATTAATAATGATGATTTTAGAGCGCTGGTTGAAGTCTCTGGTGAACTGGATTCGATTGCACGTATACGCCAAGTCCCGTTAAAAGTGACCAGCGATGGACAGATTATTCGCTTAGGCGATCTGGCCAAGATCACTCGACAACCTAAGATGCCCGCCACCAGTATTGCATTGGTTGAGCAGCAGCAAGGAGTCATGGTTGCAGCTCGCATGCTTAACAATACCCGCGTTGATCTTTGGCTTGAAAAAGTACGTGTTGTGGTTGATGAGATGCAAGCCGGGATCCCTGCCAATATCGAAATCGAATGGCTGTTTGACCAAGAGCATTACACCACAGACAGATTAAGCGGATTAGTCGGTAGCCTGTTGCTCGGCTTTATCATTATTCTTGCCGTGCTAATGCTCACACTCGGAATAAGAAACGCCGTGATTGTGTCCTTATCACTGCCATTAACCGCCTTATTTACACTAGCGTGTATGAAATACATCGGCTTGCCTATTCACCAAATGTCCGTCACGGGGTTAGTAGTCGCGTTAGGTATCATGGTCGATAACGCCATTGTGATTGTGGACGCGATTTCTCAACGCAGACAGCAAGGCAAAGGCAAGATCCAAGCGGTGACAGAGACCTTGCAACATTTGTGGCTACCCTTGGCTGGTTCAACAATTACCACCATGTTGGCGTTTGCGCCTATTGTGTTGATGCCAGGTGCTGCAGGAGAATTTGTTGGCGGCATTGCTATCTCAGTGATGTTTGCCCTGCTCGGTTCATTTATTATCTCGCACACCATTATCGCCGGACTTGCGGGTCGATTTGGTGTCGATGGTAAAGGCACCCATTGGTATCATCATGGTATAAAGCTACCTATGATGAGCAATGCCTTTAAACGCAGCTTGTCTTTTGCCTTGTCTCGTCCTTTATTGTCAGCCGTGGTCATTGGCGTATTACCCGTGATGGGCTTTATTGCCGCCGGCAAAATGACCGAACAGTTTTTTCCACCATCAGACAGAGATATGTTTCAAATAGAGGTCTATCTAGCACCTCACGTGAGCGTTGATAATACCCGTATCCAAGTTGAAAAAATGGATAAGGAACTGCGAAAAACTCAAGGAATAACCCGTATTGATTGGGTTGTCGGTGGTAATGCTCCCTCTTTTTACTACAACCTATTACAAAGGCAGCAAGGCGCGAATAACTATGCACAGGCGATGGTTAAGGTCAGTGACTTTGATACCGCTAACCGACTTATTCCTGAGTTACAAAAATCACTCGACTTAGCCTTTCCACAAGCTCAAGTGATTGTCAGAAAGTTAGAACAAGGCCCGCCTTTTAATGCGCCCGTCGAGCTAAGAATATTTGGCCCTAACTTAGATCAGCTCAAACTGCTGGGCGAACAGGTAAGAAAGGTACTCAGTGATACCCCTGACGTTATCCATACTCGTGCCACCTTAAGTGCTGGTGCACCCAAGATATGGCTGCAGGTCAATGAAGATGCCAGCTTAATGAGTGGCTTGTCGTTAACAGATATAGCCAAACAGGTTGAAATGGCAACCACTGGCATTAACGGCGGCAGTATCTTAGAACAAACAGAGTCACTGCCTATTAGAGTGCGCTTGTACGACAGCACTCGTGAAGAGCAAACAAAACTGTCGGGATTAATGCTGGTATCAAGTAATGCTAATGGTATTCCGTTATCGGCAATATCGACCAGTAAAATAGAGGTGAGCCGCGGGGCTATCCCACGTCGCGATGGTCAGCGCGTCAATACCATTGAAGCTTACATCACCAGTGGAGTATTACCGCAAGAGGTGCTCAACCGCGTCAAAGCAAAGCTCGATGCGATTCCTCTCCCCAGCGGTTACAAAATTGAGGTTGGTGGTGAAAGCGCAAAGCGCAATGAAGCTGTCGGCAATCTAATGTCCAACTTGGTGTTAGTGGTAACCTTGCTATTTGCCACAGTGGTCCTGTCATTTAACTCATTTAGGTTAACCGGCATTATATTATTCAGTGCAATGCAATCAGCAGGACTTGGATTACTCGCGGTTTATACCTTCGGTTATCCGTTTGGATTTACCGTTATTATTGGATTACTCGGCTTAATGGGACTGGCGATTAACGCTGCTATCGTCATTTTAGCAGAGCTAGAAGAGGTGCCTGCGACCCGCGATGGCAACATTCAAGTCATCGTTGACCTTGTCAGCAGCTGCGGACGCCACATAGGTTCAACCACTATTACCACTATCGGTGGATTCTTACCTTTGATTATTGCTGGCGGCGGGTTCTGGCCCCCCTTTGCCATTGCTATTGCAGGAGGCACACTGCTAACGACCCTGCTCTCTTTAGTGTGGGTCCCTACCATGTATCACTTAATTATGCGGCCTAAAAAGTCAACTCAAACCGACTCGCCGCTGCCGCTAATGGCCAATGCAAAGAGTTAAGGCTTTTGTCGCTATGGTGCTAAACAGCGGTCCTTAACGTGTAATCATAGAGTTAAAAACGCTATCATTTGTCCTGTTCGTCGGGGCAAATGATACGCCTTTCACCTAATTTTAAACTTTAGCAAACACTTATCCTATTGTCGGCCAACAGATTAACCACATTAAGGTCTCATTTTTTTAGCATTTTAGTTAAAACGGCTTAAGTTATAGACCTACATCAAATAACTTATCCTTAATTTCTATTAGATTAACCGCAACATCCTACAGATAACTAAAACCGTCATGAATTATAAAAAATGGCCAGTGGCCAAACAAATTGGATTGGTCACTTTTATTCTTACGCTTATTATTTTCGGTGCGTTAGGCAGTACCTCCTATATTTCCGCCTCTAATGTATTAACCGAAAAAGCAGAAACTGCAATGCAGGCTCAAATGAACGGCACCGCCGATCTTATTGAGCTTCAATACGACAGTTTGTTATCACTCGCCCAACGTAATGCAGATGTCTTTAGAGCCATGTACCCTGGCAACTTCCATAAGCCTGATAGAACTGTGCGAGTATTAAGCATAGACACACCTGCGCTGGTACATGAACGCGAGCAAATCAACTCCTCTAAAAGTAAAGTCGATCGCTACTCCAAGCTAACGGGCGGCAACGCAACCGTATTTGTGAGAGACGGTGATGATTTTATGCGCATAGCAACATCGCTAAAAAAAGCCAATGGAAAACGTGCTTTAGGGACTTATCTTGGAAAAAATCATCCCGGTTACAGTATCTTACTGCAAGGCCAAACCTATGAGGGCTATGCACGCCTATTCGGTAAAGACTATATGACGGTTTACCGTCCGATTAAAAATAAAGCCGGGGCTGTCATTGGTATTCTCTATATCGGTTTTAATATCAGCGACTCGTTAGCACAGCTGCGTAGCGCAACCAACAATCTTCGCCTTGAAGAAACCGGCAGCTTTCTCATTATTCGTAAATCAGATCAAACGATTGTAGCCCAACCAGGCCATGAAATTGGTGCAGAAGCAAACAAGAGTGTGCTTAATGGTATCACTGTAGAGCAAGCCTTGACGGATCAAGGTTCATGGGAGTTCATCAACAATGATGGGGCAAAATCCTATGCATATACACTCAACATACCGGGTTGGAACTGGGCTCTTGTCGGCCAAGTGCCGATGAAAGAGCTCAATGAAGAGAGTGGTAAGTTGCTCACCGTCAATTTGATTGTTTCCACTGCTGGGCTAATTATCATCACCTTACTACTGTCGTTGATTTTGCTTAGAGCACTTAAACCACTGCAACAACTTGAAGTACAACTCGACAATTTAGGTAAAGGCGACCTGTCACAAAGCTTTGCAATCACCGACAGTAATTCAAACAATGAAGTCGACAAAATCACTCAAAGCGCCTCAAGGATGGCAACCAACCTTAGAGAACTGATCATTTCGCTACAGCAATCAGTGACCTCTCTGCAAGAACATGCAATGCAAACTCAAGAAACGGCAAGGCTTAATGGTGAAGAGTCTCAAGGCTTAATGGCGCAAACAGACCAAATTGCCACCGCAATTGAAGAGATGTCAGCCTCGGTGCGTGACGTGGCCAACCATGCTAGCGAAGGCGCGCTCATGAGCCAGCAAGTTGATTGTGCAGCGCAAGATGGTACCGCGCACCTAAATCAGCTGCTCATCGGTTTACAAAACCTCAGCGAACAACTGGCGACCAGTCATGAAAGTGTTGAACTTGTCAGTAAAGAAAGCCTCGCGATTAGCCAAGTCACTGAAGTAATTAATAGTATTGCAGAGCAAACTAATCTACTCGCGCTTAATGCCGCCATTGAAGCCGCTAGAGCGGGTGATCAAGGCCGCGGGTTTGCAGTTGTTGCAGATGAGGTGCGTACCTTAGCACAGCGCACGCAAACGTCGACATCAGAGATCTCGCATACAATTACCCAACTTCAAACTCAAGTCAAAGCGACTGCGACTCAAATGACTCAGAGTAATGAACTGGGCGATCGCTCTGCTATTCAAGGCAAAGAAGCAACTGACCTACTCATTAAAATTACTGAAAGTATTGGTGAGCTAGCGGTTGCGTCGAGCAGTATCGCCAGCGCCACTGAGCAACAAAGCGCTGTCGCGGAGGAGATAACCCGTAACCTCCACCAAATAACCGAACTCGCTAGAGATGGAGAACAACGTTCGGGTGATACCGTAGATTCCGCAGAAAACCTCACTCTTATCGCCAATGATATTAAGCAGAAAATCAGTATTTTTAAGGCTTAATATTTATAACTAAAAGCGCTAATGTAAAAATTGGTAGGGTAAATGAAGCAACAGACAACTGTTGCTTCATTTATTTGTTTAAAGGTTGATAAGACTTTAAGCAGGTATAATGAGCTGCAAACGCCCATCTATTATTACGCCATATTGTTCAACACTATTTGCGCGCAGTTCATCAAGAGAAAAGTATGTTTCGTCACTTATTGATAGTATCTTTTATCGTGATTATGGCAGGTTGTGCGAGTCCACAGACCAACCCAGTTGAAGGTAAAAAATTATTGATTATTGCCGGTGAAGGGCTCAATACCACTTATATTGGAAGCCCCGCCGCTAATGATTTTATGTTTGATGTAAGCAAAACATTTGCCACCAGTCTGGGTACCCAACTTGAAGCATTTGGTTTTGAGTCTTACTTATTTTTAAGCATCAATAGTAAGACCTATAAACAAGAGTATCAACGAGCGGTTAACCATCTAATGACAGATGGAACCATTGACGGAATAGCAGAAATAAAAGTACTCCATGTAAAAGATGAAATGACTAACGAGATATCACTCTCTGTAAGTTACTTCACCACTGAACCTTGGATTAAAAATTGCGACTTACGGACGTCTAAAAACTGTCATAGCGTTACATTATTAGACAAAATCGGCAATCAAAAGTATTTGATCGTCGATCAGCAGACTGAAAAATTTAATAAAACACCGGTAGCTGAAATGGTCACTGACACTGCATTATTTATCTATCGTGCCGAACTGTAATCGCTATCTAGTTAGGCTACAGTCCCTAGATAATACCTTTTAGGCCCCCTACTGTGCAGCTGTAGAAGTGCACTTACATAATCCTCACCACCATATCAGCCATTATCATTATGCTTAAACCATCCCCTATTACTGCCATAGCAATAATCCCCAGACTTATAACATCCAAGCCGACAACACCTACATCGTAATCAGGCCATAATATCAACCTCTAACTCGGTGGCTAAATTAACGATGCGACTCCACTCAGTGGGAGGTTTACACCTCCAGTTACTCGTCTTATTGGTATCAAATCGCGCTTTTTCAATCTATCCAAAGGCTGTTTTTGAAATTAAGATAAAGCGTTAAACATAGTGAATAATGCAGTAATCAGTAATCAGTAATCAGTAATCAGTAATCAGTAATCAAAATGAAAGCATAAAAAAATGGCCTCATCGAAAGATGAGGCCATTTTCATTGTATCGTTTTAACTGTCAACTGACCTATTTTTAACGGGTCAGTTCCACGCTAATACGAGACTTTTCAGGACCATTCAACTTATCAGAAATTAATCTTCAGTCTCAATATCTCGATCCATATTTTCAGTATTTTCAAGCCAAAGAGCGTTGATAATACCGAAGGAGCAGGCTAGCAACACACCTAAAATCCAAGCAAAATACCACATAGTCTAAGCTCCTTATTTAGTAGAGTGAGGTCTTATTTTTTTCGATGAAGTCGCGTGATAAACGACCAAACATCTTCAAATAAGTCCAAGTGGTGTAGCTTAATACAATCGGTACAAAGATGATTGCAGCCCATGTCATTACTGTTAGTGACACTTCACTCGCCGTTGCATCCCACATGGTCAAGCTCACATTCGGCTCTAGTGATGATGGCATCACGAATGGGAACATTGCTGCGCCACAGGTTAAAATAACCGCTGCGATACCAAGTGAACTGAAGAAGAACGCAAAACCTGAGCGGTTCATGCGGCTTGATAGCAACACTAAGATTGGCATTAGTAGACCCAATACAGGGAATAGCATAGTGACAGGGTACTTATCGTAGTTAACCATCCAAGCGCCCGCTTCAACTGCTACGGTCTTAAGCGTTGGATCAGATACACCGTAAGTGTCGATAACAGAAGTAATAACGTAACCGTCAATACCGTTTACCAACCATACGCCTGCTGCGCCGAAAAACACGAATAACAGTACGGATAACACCTGCGATGTTTTGGTCGCACGTACACGTAGCTCGCCTTCAGTCTTCATCTGTAGCCAAGTAGAGCCTTGTAGCATAAACATGCTCACACACACTAAGCCAGCAAGGATGCCGAACGGATTCAATAGACCGAAAAAGCCACCGTGATAAGTTGCACGTAGGTATTCGTCAAAACTAAACGGAACACCTTGAAGCAAGTTACCAAACGCAACACCGATGATCAGTGGCGGTACAAAGCCACCAACGAACAATGCCCAATCCCATGACTTACGCCATCTTGGATCTTCAATCTTCGAACGGTAATCAAAACCGACAGGTCTTAGGAACAATGCAAATAGAACCAGCATCATTGCAATATAAAAACCTGAGAAAGAAACCGCATAGACAGTAGGCCATGCCGCAAACAATGCGCCTGCACCAGTGATTAACCAAACTTGGTTACCGTCCCAATGCGGGGCGATAGAGTTAATCATGATACGACGTTCAGTGTCATCCTTACCGATAATCGGTAGTAATGCACCCACGCCCATATCAAAGCCATCAGTGACAGCAAAACCGATGAGCAGCACGCCGACAAGTGCCCACCAGATAAATCTTAACATTTCATAGTCAAACATAATCAGATCTCCAGTTTAAGCATCTAGCTTTTCAAAGTGATAACGACCCGTCTTCAAACAACTTGGACCTTGACGGATAAACTTAATCATTAGAAAAAGCTCAATCACTAACAAGATTGAATAGAAGATGGTTATTGAGATGATACTGAACAACAGATCGTTGACCGACAAGTTTGAAGCTGACATAAAGGTCGGTAACACTTCGGATATTGTCCAAGGTTGACGACCATATTCAGCCACAAACCAACCACATTCAATGGCGATCCAAGGTAGCGGTAGGCTATAAAGCGCCGCTCTAAGTACCCACTTTTTCTCTTCAATCTGATGACGCGTACTCTGCCAAAATGCTGCAGCAAATACGAACAACATCAGAACACCAGCACCCACCATGACACGGAAAGACCAGAATATAGGGGCTACATTTGGAATAGAGTCATTGGCAGCCGCTTTAATTTGCTCATCAGTCGCGTCAATAACCTTGTCGGTATAACGTTTCAGCAGGAAGCCATAGCCTAAATCGCCTTTCGACGCTTCAAATGCATCTCTAATTTCAGCGGTTTCATTGCCTGTTCGAAGTTGCTCAAGTAGGCCATATGCCACCATACCGTTGCGAATACGCACTTCGTGATCAGCAATTAAATCTTTAATACCAGTCACTTGCTCGTCTAGTGAACGAGTGGCAATAATCCCCATTGCGTACGGAATTTTAATCGCATAATCAGTATGCTGTGTTTCCTGATTAGGGAAACCTACCACTGTAAATGCTGCTGGAGCAGGCTCTGTGTGCCATTCAGCTTCAATAGCGGCGAGTTTAACGCGCTGTGCTTCACCGACTTTATAGCCAGACTCATCACCCAGTACGATCACTGACAAAATAGACGCCATACCAAAGCTTGCTGCGATAGCAAAAGAGCGACGAGCAAATGGCAGGTCACGTTTCTTTAGGATATAAAAGGCACTAATTGCCAAAACGAACATTGCACCGGCAACATAGCCTGATGCTACAGTGTGAACAAACTTCACCTGTGCAACGGGGTTAAATAACACTTCTCCCCAGCTAGTCATCTCCATACGCATGGTTTCGTAGTTGAACTCGCTACCCACAGGGTTTTGCATCCAACCGTTAGCCACCAAGATCCAAAGCGCCGACATGTTAGAGCCTAGAGCGACTAACCAGGTAATGGCAAGATGTTGACGTTTGCTAAATCGGTCCCAACCGAAGAAGAACATGCCGACCAAGGTCGACTCGAGGAAAAAGGCCATTAAGCCTTCAATCGCGAGTGGCGCGCCAAAAATGTCGCCTACATAATGTGAGTAGTATGACCAGTTCGTACCGAACTGGAACTCCATTGCTAAACCGGTTGCTACACCGAGCGCGAAGTTAATACCGAATAACTTACCCCAGAACTTGGTCATATCTTTATAGATTTGCTTACTGGTCATCACATAAAGTGATTCCATAATGGCTAGCAGAAATGCTAACCCCAAGGTCAAGGGAACAAATAGGAAGTGATACATGACCGTCATCGCAAACTGAAAGCGCGACAGCTCAACAACCTCTTCTAAAATCATTTGTGACTCCTTAGGTAGTACGTCCAATTACTATTGTTAAATCCCCATCAACAACAGTAACTGCCTATACAGGAATATTAATGCAGTAAACTAGGCTATCGTTATAAAAAGCCCACTTGACTGCGTCTGTTTGTTTAATTCATAAATGTTGTAATTTAAAGCGCAAAACACTATCAAGCGATAGCTTACCATCACAGTATCAACAGCTAATGTGACCGACATCTCAAACCTGTGAGCATAAAACCAACAAATTAGTTAATATCAGTCACTTGCAATACAAAATAAGTTTATCTGCAGGAGATTTATACCATTCAGAATTGATTCAAATCAATCAATGCATTCGCTTTCAATGGGTTTTGGGCTAGAGCACACAGTTCCACCCAACCCATCATTGACAGAAGATTTAACCCGTGATAGGGCTCGCGATAAGCAGGTGTAAACAAGTAATTTATTCCGCTAGCAATACATTTATCCACATAAATAGATAAAACATAAATAACATCAATTATAGCAACAATATTACTATCGCTAAAATAATGACTCTAAATACGAAAATAGATACAAACACCATAAAAACAACGGCTTACAAATAATGATGCGATCGGTGATTACAAAGCACAACATAAAGATGATTAGTTTTACTAATCTCAACCTATAATTTTTCTCGTTTGATGAAAAAAATAATTTCGCATAGAATGAGCACCAAGTTAAGGAGACGGTCTAGTTAACCCGGTGAAGTTGCCCGGAAAGACTTTTCTCCGCTTATATCATCAATCAAGCGTGGAGATACCATTATGAATACATTTTTTGAGCGTCTAGTTAGCCGTTATCAGCGTGTTTTCGTTGAGCTTTATACATCAAGAGAGCGTTAATTTAAGTTTTCTTTGCAAGATTAATCTTGAAGTTTTGTTAGCGCAAAGCGGCCACTCTTAGCAATAAGAGTGGCTTTTTAATATTCAAAATTCACGTTTTCTATAAGTTCTCCTTTCCATTAGCTTTTCTCGCTAACCTGCTATAACTGTACTTAGTCATTCGACATCGCCCAATAAGGGTAAAACATCTTAAATTAGCATTACATGCATCGCTAAATTTGACCTAATCGCCTGTTTAATTAATCTTTTTTTCATTTTAGATTTAGGCATAAAAAAAGCCCCTAATATTTAGGGGCCTTTGAGGCGGTTAACGTTAGCGTATTTATACGCTAATGCTAATTAACCAATTGATTTTCTAACGTTACGGAACATTCTCATCCAGGGACTATCTTCACCCCATGAATCTGGGTGCCATGAGTTGGCAACCGTTCTAAAGACACGCTCGGGATGCGGCATCATAATCGTTACACGGCCATCAGTTGAACTCAATGCCGTAATCGCATTAGGTGAACCGTTAGGATTTTGTGGATACTGAGTCGCTATTTGACCATTACCGTCAACATAACGCAGTGCAATGGTACCTGATGCTTCAGCAGCGGCTAATGCCTCAGGTGAGGCAAACTCTGCCCGACCTTCACCGTGAGAGACTGCAATCGGCATACGAGAACCTACCATCCCTTCAAAGAACAAAGATGGACTCTTCTGTACTTCAACCAAACTGAAACGGGCTTCAAAGCGCTCTGATCGGTTACGCACAAAGTGTGGCCATAATTCAGTACCAGGAATGATGTCTTTTAGATTCGACAACATCTGACAACCATTACACACCCCCAGCGAGAAGCTATCATCGCGTTCAAAGAATTGACTAAACTGCTCACGAGCGCGCTCGTTAAACAAGATTGACTTAGCCCAACCTTCACCCGCACCCAGAACGTCACCGTAAGAGAAACCACCACAAGCCACTAGGCCTTGGAATTCCTCTAAGCTGATCCGCCCGCTGAGAATGTCACTCATGTGAACATCTGTCGATTCGAATCCAGCACGATCAAATGCAGCCGCCATTTCGATATGCGAGTTAACACCTTGCTCACGTAAGATAGCCATCTTAGGTGCTGCACCTTTTAAGATAAACGGCGCAGCAACGTCTTTACTTGGGTCAAAGCTTAAATCAACCGTCAGACCAAGATCGTTATTGTCTTGTTTAAGCTCATGCTCCTCTTTGGCACACTCAGGGTTATCACGTAACGCTTGCATGCGGTAAGTGGTCTCAGCCCAAATGGTACGCAAGGAGGTACGTGACTCAGTTAAGATTTCACGTTCAGCATCAAAGATGGCGATTTGGTCGCTATCTGTTAGCTCGGCAACTTTATGGCAAGGAACACCCGCAGCAACAAACTGGGCCCTAATCGCAGCAGACTGTTCACGACGAACTTGGATTACAGCACCCAACTCTTCGTTAAATAGACGCTCAACGTCTGTCCCTGTTAATGCACTTAAATCAATATTTAAGCCAGTGTGACCGGCAAATGCCATCTCAACGAGTGTGGTGTATAAGCCACCATCACTTCTATCGTGATAAGCAATAATTGATTTATTGGCAACTAACGGCTGAATGACTTCAAAGAAGCCTTTTAGCGTCGCTGAGTTATCAAGATCTGGCGCGATATCGCCAAGTTCACTGTAAACTTGCGCTAAACAAGAGCCGCCAAGACGATTCTGACCTAAGCCTAAATCGAGCAATAACAGTTCGCTGTCGCCTTTATCTGTGCGTAGCTCTGGCGTGACGGTGTTGCGAATATCCTGAACGACACCAAATGCCGTAATAACTAATGACATTGGCGAGGTCACGGCTTTTTGAACGCCGTTATCTTCCCATGCAGTCTTCATCGACATTGAGTCTTTGCCTACTGGAATGGTCAGTGACAAGTCAGGACATAGCTCTTCACCAATCGCTTTAACCGCTTCATAAAGGCCTGCATCTTCACCAGGGTGACCCGCAGGTGACATCCAGTTAGCAGACAACTTAATCCGCTTGAACGAGCCAATATCAGTACCGGCGATATTTAAAATGGATTCCGCTACGGCCATACGCGCAGATGCGCCAAAGTCGAGCAGTGCCAGCGGCGTACGCTCACCTATCGACATAGCTTCACCGACATAGGCATCATAGCTTGACGCTGTCACTGCGCAATCGGCAACAGGAACCTGCCATGGACCCACCATTTGATCGCGATTAACTAGACCGGTTACCGTTCTATCACCAATGGTGATCAGGAAGGTTTTTTCAGCAATAGTCGGTAAACGTAGCAAACGGTGCGCCGCTTCTTTAACGGTAATATTACTTTGATCAAGCGCAGGTGAGATGGCTTTAGCGCTAACAACGTCGCGGCTCATCTTAGGGGCTTTACCTAACAAGACTTCTAATGGCAGGTCAATTGGATAGTCTTCGAAATGTTCGTCACTTAAGATCAGCTCTTTCTCTGCTGTTGCGACGCCAACAACGGCAAACGGTGCACGTTCACGTTCACAAATGGCGACAAATATATGCAGATTCTCAGGTGCGATTGACATAACGTAGCGCTCTTGCGACTCGTTACACCAGATCTCAAGCGGGCTCATCCCTGGCTCGTCTGAGGGTACGTTACGCAGCTCAAACTTACCGCCACGTCCGCCATCGTTAACAAGTTCAGGAAAGGCATTCGATAAACCGCCAGCCCCCACATCATGGATAAACTGGATTGGGTTCTCATCACCCATCTGCCAACAGCGATCGATGACTTCTTGGCAGCGACGTTCCATCTCTGGGTTTTCACGCTGAACAGAAGCAAAATCTAAGTCTTCACTCGATTGACCCGATGTCATTGACGAGGCTGCACCACCACCAAGACCGATGTTCATGGCAGGGCCACCTAGCACAACAAGCTTAGCGCCAACGGTGATCTCGCCTTTTTGCACATGATCTTCGCAAATGTTACCTAAACCACCCGCAAGCATAATTGGCTTGTGATAGCCGCGGACTTCTACGCCGTTGTGACTATTAACTTCCTGCTCGTAGGTACGGAAGTAACCGACCAGCGCAGGACGACCAAATTCGTTGTTAAATGCAGCGCCGCCCAATGGGCCTTCGGTCATAATATCTAACGCGGTAACAATACGATCGGGTTTACCGTAATCGGCTTCCCAGGGTTGAACAAAACCAGGAATTTTAAGGTTTGAAACACTAAAGCCAGTCAGACCCGCTTTTGGCTTAGATCCACGACCTGTAGCGCCTTCATCACGGATTTCACCACCAGAACCTGTCGCAGCGCCCGCATAGGGGCTTATTGCTGTTGGATGGTTGTGGGTTTCGACCTTCATCAAGATATGCATAGGCTCGGTGTGATAACCGTAAACACCATCTTGCTTAGGGAAAAATCGACCCGCGGTAGCACCCGTCATCACCGCGGCATTATCTTTATAAGCTGAGAGGACATTATCGGGTGTGACAGCCATGGTGTTCTTAATCATTTTGAACAACGATTTAGGCTGAACCTCGCCATCAATTTTCCAATCAGCATTGAAAATTTTATGACGACAGTGTTCAGAGTTTGCCTGTGCAAACATCATCAATTCAACATCGTGCGGATTACGCGCTAACAGTTTGAAGTTTTCAACTAAGTAGTCGATTTCGTCTTCAGCTAATGCCAGCCCTAACGTGGTGTTTGCCGATACAAGTGCACTGCGTCCTTCACCAAGAATATCAACGCTTTTGAATTTTGTAGGTTCAGTGCGAACAAACAACATATCGGCGGCATTAAAGTCCGTTAAAATCACTTCGACCATGCGGTCATGTAATAGCGCAGATAACGACTTTGCTTGTTCAGCAGTCATGTCGTCAGCAACAACGTAGTAAGCAATACCACGCTCTAAACGCAATACTTTATCGAGTCCACAGTTGTGGGCAATATCCGTTGCTTTAGAAGACCAAGGAGAAATGGTACCGGGACGGGGGGTAACAAAATGGAGACGACCTTCTGGCTGGTGTGCTTCAATAGCAGGGCCATAGGTTAAGATTTTTTCAAGCTGTTGAGTTTCATTTTCATCTAGTGATTCTTTCAAATCAGCTAAGTGGGTAAACTCGGCATAGATTTGGCGCACGGGTAGTGCTGCCGATTCACAAGCTTCCATCAGCTTCTGTACTCTAAACGCCGAAAGTGCAGGGGCTCCGCGGATGATCTCCATCACGTCTTTCTACCTTATAAATTATAATTGCAGGGTCAGATCTGGCGCCATTATAGGGAAATGTTTGCCACAAATCATTAGCAGTCGTTATAGAAAACAGTGTTTCCTGTGTAGGGGAAAGTGCTCGCTATTTTTTGTCGATTTGCTGAGCAAAATGTTAATTTAGCGTCATACTGAAATTGAACCCTTGATGAAAAACTGCACTTTTTTTGCAACACTTAAGAATGTGGTATAATCGACGACTATTTCTTTATATTTTAAGCGCTAACCCATAATAATGATGAAAAGATTTTTACTTGTTTACTGCTGCGTTATCTTACTGGCTGCCTGCCAGAAGGTCGCTGTGGAACAAGAAAAACCTAGCGTCATTGTGCCTAAAACGGAATTAGTGGTTGGCACCATATTTGGCCCTCAGATCTACTTTAGTACCGGCCAAGGTGACTCCGGTTACGATTACGAGATGGCGGAGCGTTTTGCTAAATACTTAGAACTCGAACTTAAGATGCAACCTTATGGCAATATCAGTGAGCTTTATAGTGCACTAAGGCGTGGCGAAGTTGACTTAATTGCGGCAGGACTGGCTGACACACCGTCAAGGCGAGAGCAGTTTCGAGTCGGTCCACCTTTATACCGAGTTAACCAAGTTTTAGTCTATCGACAAGGCACTCCACTACCGAAAGATATCAATAAGCTGCAAGGTGATATCACGGTGATCAGCGACTCCTCATTTGTTGACACCTTAATCGAACTGCAAAAATCTAATCCCAACCTGGTTTGGGATCAGGAAAAAGATAAAGACGCAGAAGAGTTACTCACCATGATTGCCGCTGGCGAGCTGCTCTATACCATTGCCGACTCTACCAGCTTAGACATCAATAGACGCTTTATGCCTGAGCTACGCCAAGGGCCTATATTAAAAGAAAAACAACCGGTTGTTTGGTTGTTGCCGCCCAATAATAGTGATCGCCTAATGAGCAAACTATTAGCCTTTTGGCATATAGAAAAACGCCGTGGCACCCTCGCCCAGCTAAACGAAAAGTATTTTGCTCACGTAAAACGTTTTGACTATGTCGATACCCGCGCCTTTATTCGTGCCATCGATAATAAACTGCCTAAATACCAAGCAACGTTTGAAAAATACGCTGGAGATATTGATTGGCGCAAACTTGCAGCTACCGCTTATCAAGAGTCACATTGGAATCCCAATGCACGCTCACCGACTGGTGTACGCGGATTAATGATGTTAACCCTACCAACGGCAAAGCAAGTGGGCATTAAAAATCGCCTTGACCCTTTTCAAAGTATTCAAGGTGGCGCTAAGTATCTCAACAGTATGCTAGAGCGCTTACCCGATTCAGTGCCCGAGAGTCAGCGTATGTGGTTTGCACTCGCCTCTTATAATATTGGTTTCGGACATGTTGAAGATGCACGAAAATTAGCCCAATCAATGGGGCTCAATCCTAGTGCTTGGCGAGATATTAAAGAGGTTTTACCGCTGCTACAAAAACGTAAGCATTACAAAAAAACCCGTTATGGTTATGCTCGCGGTAATGAAGCGGTTCACTATGTCGATAGTATCCGTCGTTATTACGACACTTTAGTGTGGATTGATAACCAGAATATTTTACTTGAATTAAAGGAAGATGTTACTCAAACTGCAGATAACAGCGGCCAGGTGGTTATCGAAAATGCTCAACCGCAGTAATAGAGCCCCATAACCCAAGACAAATTCATTAAAGCTTCATCTGATAACGTTAGAATCGTGGCTGTAGATCTTTCGAGCTTAGTTTTTGTTCGACTCTTTACCGTAAAGATGAATGATTTTAGTACAATAATTAAGTGAAAGATCGTAACGCACTCTAGTAGTGAAAGACCAACGGCCCTTAGTTACTCACCACAAGTTCAGGAGATCACATGAGAAAGAAAGCGATTAATAATATTGCAGCACGTCGCCGTACACAGCTGAAAACGCGCCATTTAAAAACCTTAAATAGACAAAAACAGTTCTTCGTTTTTATTCGCCCTTCTGAGTGATACCCATCGCATTAGGTATCCGGCCATTGTTGATGGGGAAGATGTACTTCTATGGTGTTGTGGATGAGAATAACGAGATGCTGCAATTCACGCCTTGTATAAACCCATTTTGCCACATGAATAAATAGATCATTTATTTAATTTGGCCGGTATCGCTTGCAGAGCATCTAGTTTAGCTAGGGCTTTAGCGGTTTTTTTCTCTTTTCTACGTCGCCTAAAAAAGGCACTTAACTGCTCAGCACATTCGGTTTCGAGCACACCAGATGTCACCTCCACCTGATGATTAAACGCACTGTGACGTACGATATCAATGACCGTCCCCGCAGCACCGGTTTTTTCATCATTGGCACCAAACACCAACCGACTAATCCTTGAATGCACAATGGCGCCAGCGCACATAGCGCAAGGTTCTAATGTTACATACAAGGTGCTATCTATTAGGCGATAATTTTCTAATACTTTACCCGCTTGGCGAATACACTGCATTTCTGCATGGGCGCTGGGATCATGCAAGCCAATACTAAAGTTAAAACCGGCACTTATCACTTCACCCTCTTTGACTAATACCGCACCAACGGGCACCTCACCTTTTTCTTCAGCCTTAGTGGCCATCTCCATCGCCATCTTCATAAAACGGCTATCTTGTTCCTGCTGTGACAATCGGTGCCCCTATTACGTTATAAAACCGCTCAATGCTATGTGACATCATTCCAATGCGACTAAAACACTTAGATTGGTTACTTTCATCGTCATTATACCAAGCTTTAATTCGTTACAAGTAACAATTTACCCCCTCAGCCCTCCACTAAATGCTCTCTAGCCACTTCACCTCATCAACCCGTTCACCAAAGAATGTCGCCCCAGCCACAGTATGGTGACCATAGTCATAAAAGTATTTCTGATAATCATCATTAATGGCGTAACAGAGCTGTTTACGCTTATTGCAAACATAATCCATTCTATCGAGCACCCTAACAGTGGGGTATTTATCCCCAAGCCTGATTAAGGTCATATTTGCCTGCAGGGTAAACTGCTTAAATTCTCGGTCAGAAAACTGCTCAAAATGTTTCTGATTGATTTTAGTAATATCGAGGCTAGAAACATTGTTACCACCTCGCTCCTTTAGCAATAAGTGAAATAGAAAGTCTGCATAGGTACGCTGACCAAACTCCTCAAATTCATAAATATTTTTGACTAAAATTAGTTTTTTATTATCCGCAATCGAACGGGTAACGATGGTTTCGAGCTCAATAAGATCGGCAGGTTTATACTGAGATGCGAACATCACAACATCGGCCAAGAGGTAATTGGGTGAACGATAAAAAGTCTCATCGATGTTACCTATCTGAGTGCCGAAACGTGCTATTTGAAATTGGCGCTGGGTGATGACGCTACTCGTAAGCACATTAAAAATGTCTTTAGAGTGCGAGTTCCCCACTATCAATAAACGCTTTCGGTCATCTTTAGTGTCAAACCACTGAGTCCTGTCATAGCGGTTCTTATCAACACCATAATCCTTATTACCACTGAGAGTACGCAGATGAAGCCAGCTATTGGCGCCAAGCTGTCGATTATCCGGCTGATAAGATTTCACCATTAAGTTCGAGTCAGCATCATTGGATTTATAGAGTTGATTTGCATCGACCAATAGGCCTGTCATTGCAAATGCCGCCGTCAAAACACCACCACTGGTGAAAATAAATCGCCGACTATAGGTCTGCTTATTCCTCAAAGGGACCTCAACAAAGCGCCAACTCAGGTATGACAGAGCAACAATAGCAATACACAGAGACAGCATCAGCCAATGTGAGGGTTCTGTAAAGCTGCGATACTTAACCAATGCAAATATAGGCTGATGCCATAGATAAGCACTATAACTTATCAGCCCAATACCGACAAAAAACTGCCGACTTAAAAGCTGCTGCACCAAGGTGCCATTTTTGGCAAACAGAATAATCAACACCGTTCCAAGAGTGGGAATTAACGCGTACAAACTTGGAAAGGGAGTAGTGGAATCGAAAATGAAAATTGAAAATAGCACTAACAGCAAACCCAATATGCTTAGCAGGTTATTCAGCTTTTCTGGCAATAACTTATATTTATCTTGCTGGAGGCTAAACGCCGCAAAAACACCGATGAGTAGTTCCCAACCTCGCGTAGGCAACAAGTAAAAGTTTGCTGACGGCGCATGATATGCCGCCCATTGTGCTAAAGATAAACTAGCCAAGAAAATCAGCACCAATGCGCCAAGAATGACACGTTTGCCTTTACCCCATAACATCATTAAGAACAAAGGAAAGAAAATATAATATTGCTCTTCAACCGCTAAACTCCAAGTATGCAACAAGGGTTTTAGCTCGGCGGCGGTATCAAAATAATCACTCTCTAGCCAAAAGAGGATATTAGACGAAAAAGTGGATACTGCGACAATGCTTTGAAAGAAGTCTTTAAGGTCCAGCGGCATTAACCATAGCCAGGCGAAAGGAATACAGCAAAACATGACAAAAAAGAGTACCGGTAAAATCCTTCTGGCCCTGCGCTCATAGAAGTTAATAATGCTAAATTTGTCCTGCTCGAGTTCAGCCAAAATAATACTGGTGATCAGGTAGCCGCTAATGACAAAAAAGACATCGACCCCCACAAAACCACCGCTAAACTGAGTAAAGCCAGCATGAAATAAGATAACGGGAATAACGGCAACCGCCCTTAAACCATCGATTTCAGCTCTATAACGCATAGGCTAGCTCCTGCTAATCAATCCCAATCCGTTAAATTAGTATAAGAAACATCGGTTTGTTTCGCTTACAAATCGCGCTAATAAAAAAACGCGCACATATTACTATGTGCGCGTTTTTATTTTGACTAACAGTTAGGCGTTATCCGTTACGGATTATTCCCACTCAATCGTTGCGGGTGGCTTACCTGAAATGTCGTAGACAACACGCGAAATGCCGTCAACTTCGTTGATGATTCGATTAGATACGCGACCTAAGAAATCATACGGTAAATGCGCCCAATGAGCTGTCATAAAGTCGATAGTTTCTACCGCACGTAAAGACACAACCCAATCGTACTTACGACCATCGCCCATTACGCCAACAGAACGTACCGGCAGGAACACAGTGAACGCTTGGCTCACTTTGTTATAAAGATCAGCACTGTGCAGTTCTTCAATGAAAATAGCATCCGCTAGACGCAATAAATCACAGTACTCTTTCTTTACTTCACCCAACACGCGCACACCAAGACCCGGTCCTGGGAATGGGTGACGATAAAGCATGTCATACGGCAGACCGAGTTCTAAACCAATCTTGCGCACTTCATCTTTAAATAACTCACGCAGTGGCTCAACAAGGCCCATCTCCATATCGTCTGGCAAACCGCCAACGTTATGGTGTGATTTAATCACGTGCGCTTTACCTGTGGCACTACCAGCAGATTCAATGACATCAGGGTAAATAGTGCCTTGAGCAAGCCATTTTGCATTAGCGCATTTCTTTGATTCTTCATCGAAGATCTCAACGAAAACACGACCAATGATTTTACGTTTTGCTTCAGGATCCGCTTCGCCAGCCATTTGTTCTAAGAAACGGTGTTCAGCATTCACATGAACAATGTTAAGTCCAAAGTGATCGCCAAACATATCCATCACTTGCTCAGCCTCGTTTAAACGTAAAAGACCGTTATCAACGAACACACAAGTCAACTTATCGCCAATAGCACGATGAAGTAGCATAGCCACAACCGATGAATCAACACCACCCGATAAACCTAAGATAACTTCATCGTTACCGATCTGTTTTTTAAGTTTCTCAATGGCGTCTTCAATAATTGAAGACGGTTTCCAGTTAGCATCACAGCCACAGATCTCAAGGGCGAAATGCTCAAGCATGCGCTTACCTTGACGAGTATGAGTCACTTCTGGGTGGAACTGCACGCCGTAGAACTTTTTGTCTTCATTCGCCATCGCGGCAAACGGACATGTCTCGGTTTTTGCTACAGTAACAAAACCTTCAGGAATTTCAGATACCTTGTCGCCGTGACTCATCCATACGTCAAGCAGAGGCTTACCAATATCACTGACCGCATCTTCGATGCTTTTGAACAATGCTGATTCGGTTTGAATTTCTATTTGCGCATAACCAAACTCACCTTCACCCACACCTTGAATCACTTTACCGCCAAGCTGCTCAGACATGGTTTGCATGCCGTAACAAATCCCCAGTACTGGAACGCCTGCGTTAAATACATATTCTGGTGCACGAGGAGAGCTGTCTGCAGTCACACTTTCTGGACCACCGGCTAAGATAATGCCGTTGGGTGCATATTCACGAATTTGTTCTTCGGAAACATCCCAAGCCCAAAGTTCACAATAAACACCGATTTCACGAATACGGCGGGCAATCAATTGGGTGTATTGAGATCCAAAATCGAGGATGAGGATCTTATGCTCATGAATATTGTTCATGGGGTACCTTATCTTTATATTTTTATTTAACTAAATTCTTAATCTTACGTAGAGGTCTTGCGTCGCGATGA
This sequence comes from Shewanella sp. GutCb, assembly GCF_002836135.1. NCBI lineage: Bacteria > Pseudomonadati > Pseudomonadota > Gammaproteobacteria > Alteromonadales > Shewanellaceae > Shewanella > Shewanella sp. GutCb. The sequence continues at coordinate 77,086 of NZ_PJBL01000018.1, forward strand.
GGCTAGCCAATGTCCACATAAATAAAAGGCGACAGTCACTGTCGCCTTTTCAAACTTTACGAGCCGAAACTGTAGTTCGGCGCTTCTTTGCTGATAGTCACATCATGCACATGAGACTCGCCCATACCTGCTGAGGTAATTTTCACAAATTCTGCTTTTTCATTAAGATCTTTAATGGTCGCACAGCCCGTTAGGCCCATGCATGAACGCAAACCGCCCATGTGCTGGTGAATGATCTCTTTAAGCTTACCTTTGTAAGCAACGCGACCTTCAATACCTTCTGGCACCAATTTGTCTGCAGCGTTATCGCTTTGGAAATAACGGTCAGACGAACCTTGTGTTTGCGTCATTGCGCCAAGAGAGCCCATGCCGCGGTATGACTTATAAGCGCGGCCGTTATATAGCTCAGTCTCGCCTGGTGCTTCATCAGTACCTGCAAACATAGAACCCGCCATGATGCATGATGCACCGGCAGCGAGTGCTTTAGCCAAATCACCAGAGAAACGAATACCGCCATCGGCAATAACGGGGATATTAAGGTGCTTAACCGCGGCTGCAGCGTCAGAAACAGCAGTAATCTGCGGCACACCAACACCGGTGACGATACGAGTCGTACAGATAGAACCAGGGCCAATACCGACTTTAACCGCGTTAACGCCCGCTTCAACCAGTGCTAATGCACCTTCAGCTGTAGCAACGTTACCGCCAACAATTTGTAAGTCAGGGTATTTGGCACGGGTATCACGAATACGCTGCAGAACGCCTTCAGAGTGACCATGAGATGAATCGATAAGCAGTATATCAACACCGGCGATAACAAGTGCGTCAACACGCTCTTCATTACCCGGGCCAGCGCCAACGGCAGCGCCAACACGTAATCGACCTAATTCGTCTTTACAGGCGTTAGGCTTACGCTCAGCTTTTTGGAAATCTTTAACCGTGATAAGACCTTTAAGCTTAAAGTTACTGTCAACAACAAGTACTTTCTCAACACGGTGAGAATGCATCAGCGTTTGAACTTCATCAAGCTTGGTGCCTTCAGGCACGGTCACAAGGCGATCTTTAGGGGTCATCACCTGATCAACAGTACGGCTCCAATCAGTAACAAAGCGAACATCACGGCCAGTAATAATACCGACGAGTTCGTGTGCGTCATTAACGACTGGGTAACCCGCAAAACCGTTTTTAATCGTGAGAACTTTAAGATCGGCAAGGGTGGTGGTTGGCGTTACAGTGACTGGCTGTTGAACAATGCCCGCTTCGTAAATTTTTACTTTGCGCACTTCTTCAGCTTGTTGCTCAATCGTCATATTTTTATGAATAAATCCTAAACCACCTTCCTGAGCAATCGCAATTGCTAAGCGTGCTTCTGTGACGGTATCCATCGCAGCTGACACTATAGGCGTGTTTAGTTCTATCGTATTGGTTAGACGTGTTTTGACAACGGCAGTATTTGGGAGGACGGTGGAGTGCGCAGGAACTAGCAACACATCATCAAACGTTAGCGCTTCTTTCTTCAATCTTAACATGCAACATCTCCCCAAGAGAGTAGGATTTAGAGGTGAAATATTGCGGCGAGATTATACCTTGCATATCTGGGTTGGTAAATGGAAAATAGGCAATAATTAGCATTTAGTGTGAAATAATCATGAAAACCGCAAAAAACAACGTTTACACGGTCTCTCGGCTCAATGGTGAAGTAAGACAGCTCCTTGAGGGACAGTTGGGCCGAATTTGGCTAAATGCTGAGATTTCAAATTTTGCCGCCCCCGGTTCTGGCCACTGGTATTTGACCTTAAAAGACAATGCTTCGCAGATACGCTGTGCCATGTTTAAAGGCCGCAATCAAGCAGTGACTTTTCGTCCGGTCAATGGTCAGCAAGTATTAGTTAAGGGCAATATTAGCGTTTATGAGCCAAGAGGCGATTATCAGCTACTCATAGAATCTATGCTCCCCGCAGGTGACGGTTTATTAGCTCAGCAGTATGAAGCGTTAAAAATGAAGCTCGCGGCCGAAGGCATGTTTGCTGCAGACACTAAACGTCCATTACCCAAAAACATTCAACGAATAGGCGTGGTCACCTCCCCCACTGGCGCGGCTATTCGCGATATCTTGCATGTATTAGCAAGGCGTGACTCCTCAGTGGAAGTCATCATCTACCCAACCCCAGTGCAAGGCGTTGCTGCCGCGAAAAGTATCTGCAGCGCCATCAACCTCGCCAACACCCGCGCTGAAGTTGATGTACTGCTGGTCACCCGTGGCGGCGGCTCATTAGAGGATTTGTGGTGCTTTAACGACGAAGGGTTAGCACACACTATCTACAACAGTGGCATTCCAGTAGTGTCCGCCGTCGGTCATGAAGTTGATACGACCATCAGTGATTATGTCGCCGACCTTCGCGCCCCTACCCCATCCGCCGGTGCCGAGTTGTTATCAAATGATGCCGACAACAAAGCCCAAAAGCTCACTGCAGTATTGTCACGCTTAAAGCAAAGTTGGCAGCATTATCAGTTAAAGCAGCAAAGTCGACTGCAAACTGCAGAGCACCGCCTGCAAAAGCAAGATCCGCAGCGCCGCTTGCAAACCTATGAACAAACCTTTGATGAGATGCAATTAAGACTGCAAAAAGCGATGCAATCAAAACTGCATGGTTTGACGTTAAAGCAGCAACAACTCAGTAGCCGACTCGACAATCAATCGCCGCAACATCGATTAGATTTAGAGAGCCAACGTTTAAGCTATTTGGGCGACAAACTCACCGCGCTAATGACAGATAAGTTAAACATGAGCGAGCAACGTATCGCCCATCGCGCTCAGCAGTTAGACACAGTGAGTCCACTGGCGACATTAAGCCGAGGGTATAGTATTACCCTAAATGGCGAAGGTAAGGTGCTACAGGCGGCTGACGACACTATTGTAGGTGATACGCTGACCACACGTTTGCGAGATGGAAGTGTGACCTCGACGGTTATTGAGGTGGGGTAACCTGTTGCAGATTCTATCTTCACTTGAGAAGGCATGTTCAAAATTCGTTTGAAAATTAACGTACAGCTAATCAAACTTCGTTTGAAAATCAAAGTCGTGGTGCTTCGCCCACTCCTGAGTTTTACAGCCATAAGCAATCAAACTCTTTTGTAAAAACAGAAGCTAACCTTTAAACCCCAAGCAACAAAAAAGGAACCCTAGGGTTCCTTTTAGTATCAACTTGCTATCAAGCAAAGAGCAAAGAGCAAAGAATTAATCTTCTTTCTTCTTGTCACGGATATGAGACGTCATACGCTTACGACGACGCTCTTGACCTACTGTCAGCTTCTTAGTGTGCATGCCCTCAAACGGGTTTTCACCATCTTGGAAACGGATCTGGATCGGTGTACCCATCACTTTAAGTGAACGACGGTAGTAGTTCATCATATAGCGCTTGTATGAATCAGGTAGCTTCTTAACCTGGTTACCGTGAACAACTACAATAGGAGGGTTGTAACCACCAGCGTGAGCGTATTTAAGCTTCACACGGCGACCTCTAACCAATGGAGGCTGGTGATCGTCTTGTGCCATTTGCATAATACGCGTCAACATTGCCGTACTTACGCGGTTAGTTGCACTGTCGTATGCTTCTTCAACTGACTCATATAAATGGCCAACACCTGTACCGTGCAATGCAGAGATAAAGTGAATACGGGCAAAGTCGATGAAGCCTAAACGGCGGTCGAGTTCGCTCTTAACACGTTCCTTTATCTCTTGATCGACTCCGTCCCACTTGTTGACGGCAATAACGAGTGCTCGACCAGCGTTAAGTGTAAAACCAAGTAGACCTAAGTCTTGCTCAGCAATACCTTCGCGGGCATCAATAATAAGCAGTACCACGTTACAGTCTTCAATGGCTTTCAAGGTTTTAATAACCGAGAACTTCTCAACCGTTTCATGTACTTTACTGCGGCGGCGAACACCTGCAGTATCAATTAACACATACTCACGACCTTCACGTTCCATTGGAATGTAAATACTGTCGCGGGTGGTGCCTGGCTCGTCATACACAACAACGCGTTCTTCACCTAAAATACGGTTGATTAGCGTTGATTTACCTACGTTAGGCTTACCAATAATAGCAAGTTTGATCGGTAAGTCTTGTAGACGTTTCTGCTCAACTTCGGCTTCTTCTTCCGTGTATTCACGCTCTTCTTCGTCCTCTTCGCCTTCACCCTGCTTGGTGATCCCCATCGCTTCCGCGTAAGGTGCTAAAGAGTACTCAATCATGTTCGTTACACCACGACCTTGCGCCGCGGCCATTTGGTAAACTTCACCAAGACCCAACGACCAAAATTCAGCACACGCTGAATCGGCATCGACGCCGTCAACTTTGTTGGCGACTACGAATGTGGTTTTTTCACGGCTACGTAGGTGCTGCGCGATCGCTAAATCGGCTGCGGTTAAACCTGCGCGAGCATCAGTCATAAACAGGACTACGTCAGCTTCTTCAATAGCCGCTAACGACTGTTCAGCCATACGGGTTTCAATCCCCTCTTCAGTGCCATCGATACCACCAGTATCAACCACAATGAACTCATAGCCAGACAAGTGCGCTCGGCCGTACTTACGATCCCGAGTTAGCCCAGGAAAATCTGCCACTAAGGCATCTCTGGTACGGGTAAGTCTGTTAAAAAGGGTCGACTTACCAACATTCGGTCGCCCAACAAGGGCCACAACAGGAATCATTTAATTGCCTCTATTACTCATTTCTATTAACTAAAAAGCCCCCGGAATACACATCCAGGGGCCTTATCATGTCTAACAATTCGGCTTACGGAAGTGTAACTCGAACTATTTGTCCGTCACGAGTCTGCACATACAAGTTGTCTTTAACAACAAGTGGCTGACTGTATAAACCGGAACTATCTACTTGAACACGCCCGACTATTTTACCATCAGACTTGTTTAAAAAATGTAGGTAACCTTCAAAATCACCCACAACGACGTAGTCTTTAAACGACACTGCCGCGGTTAAATTACGGTTTGCTAGCTCAACATTATTCCATAACTCTAGACCATTTCGTCTATCAACAGAGTAAATACGGCTATGGTCATCAACAACAAACAAGCTTGCACCTGAATAAGCTAACTCATGAAAGCTTGAATACTTACGCGTCCAAACAACACGACCCGTGCGCATCTCCATTGAGACAAGGTTACCGTTGTAACTCACTGCGTAGAGGTTTTCACCCACTAGCAAGGGTTTCATATCAACGTCAGCCATACGAGAAAACTCATTACCGCCAGCTGGCGTATAAATCGCTTGTGCCCATGCAGCCTGACCGTTGGTTTTAATCACTACTGCGATTTTACCATCAGCAGTACCTACAAAGAAACCACCCGCATCATAAGCTGCTGAGCCTGTGCCGCGTAAAGTTAATGTTGGCAGTTGGTTTTCATAAACCCAACGTTTTTCGCCATCATCAACATTGAAAGCTTCTAACGTACCTGAACCGGTATTAACCACAACTAAGTCGTCGCCAACCGTTGGGGCTGATAACACTTCACCGCCTGCGATAACGTGCCATACAGGTTCACCTGTTTCAGCATCAAATGCTGCAACAAGGCCACTTTCGCCACCGACAAAGACTTTGTTTCGTGCCGCGGTAACACCACCGGCTAAACGTGCGCCTTTGTTTTTAGCGAGAATGTTATCTCTAAAGATTGAGCTAAAATCGTTATCCCACACTTTTTTGCCTGTGGCTTCATCAAAAGCAACGACTTTACCGTAGCGGTCAGCAACAAAAATTTTATCATAACGCGCCGCTGGACGTAGGCGTGAATAATAATCACCCACACCAGCACCGACATTAGCGCTCCAGGTTACTTCTGGAAAAACGCTTGCTTCAATTTCTGTAAGCGGAGAAACGGGCTCTTCCTCAACATCGTTCGATGCACACGCAGACAGCATTCCTATGCTCAATCCACATGCGAATAGTGTTTTGCACCAAGACTTCATGGGCAGATTCCTTATGCCTTGTTCAAATTATCAAGCTTCATTTGCAATGTTGGACTACTCATAGTGCCACCATTTTCTACTGCAGCTTGATAGGCAAGCTTAGCCTTGTCGGTTTCACCTTGGCGAACCAAGAAATCACCTTTTAATTCATCTCTTTGTGCTGCTGAAGCAACATCTTTGATCTGCTCAAGCGTAGTAATCGCTGTCGCATATTGACCTTGCTCTGCTTGCACGCGTGCAAGACGCATGGTTGCTACAAGCACGATGCTACTATCGGCATTAACCGCAATCACATTTTTAAGTGTGGCTTCGGCTTTTTCCAAATCACCCGTTTCAACGGCTGACTTAGCGACCATAAGCTCTAATAAAGACTGATAGCCTTTTTGACCATGTTCTTTAGCAAACGTATCTGCAGCGCTTAGCATTGCTGCATCAGCTGTATTTTGACTGCTTAGTGCCTGAAAAGACTCTGAAGCGGCTTCAGCTTGAGCTAACTGATAGTCGGAATAATAGTTCCAACCAAATAATCCACCTAAACCGACAACAGCACCTACGACAATTGAACTACCGTAATCTTTCCAAAACTGTTTGATAGCATCTACTTGTTGTTCTTCTGTGCTATAGACTTCCACGTGTACTTCCCCTTTTAAATCAGTTCTGCAATATAAGTCGCCAACGCTTCTCGGGCAACTAATTCTTGTGCTTTATCTTCACGAAGGTACTTTACTGCCACTTGATTATTGGCAAGTTCATCTTCGCCAATCACAAGTGCCACAGCAGCACCGCTTTTATCTGCTCGCTTCATCTGTTTTTTAAAGTTGCCACCACCACAATGGCTCATCACTTTCAAACTCGGCAAACTTGCTCTTAACTCTTGCGCAACCTTTATCGCTTCAACTCGGCAGTTATCACCCATCGCGGTGACATAGACATCAACGGCTGGTTTAACATCTTTATCTAGCTCGAGAGTTTCTAGCAATAACACAATACGCTCTAGACCCATAGCGAAGCCGACTGCTGGTGTTGACTTACCACCGAGTTGACCCACTAAACCATCGTAACGGCCGCCAGCTAAAACTGTGCCTTGTGAGCCTAGACTTGATGTCACCCACTCAAACACGGTGCGGTTATAGTAATCTAAGCCGCGCACTAGACGAGGATTGATTGTGTATTGGATGCCAACAGCCTCTAAGAGTTCACATAAATGTGAAAAATGTGAACGAGTCTCTTCGCCTAAGTAATCCATCAACGCTGGTGCATCGCCTAACAAAGCTTGAACAGCAGCATTTTTAGAGTCTAAAACTCTAAGCGGGTTACTGTACATACGGCGTTGGCTATCTTCATCTAGCACATCTTTATGTTGCTCTAAAAAGGCAATCAAAGCATCTCGATATGCTGCACGCTCTTCGCTATCACCTAAGGTGTTTAGCTCAAGTGTGACATGCTCGGAAATCCCCAGCTTTTCCCAAAGCATGGCAGATAGCATTAATACTTCAGCATCGATGTCAGCACTGGCGATGCCATAGACTTCAACACCAAATTGATTGAATTGACGGTAACGTCCCTTTTGTGGGCGCTCATGACGGAACATAGGACCCATATACCAAAGACGTTGCTCTTGGTTATACAGTAAACCGTGTTCATTACCGGCGCGTACCGTTGATGCGGTACCTTCTGGACGTAACGATAAGCTGTCGCCGTTACGGTCTTCAAAGGTATACATTTCTTTTTCAACAATATCAGTAACTTCACCGATTGAACGTTTAAAAAGGTCAGTACTTTCAACGATAGGTGTACGGATTTCGCTGTAACCGTATGCACTGACAGTCTCTCTAAGAACGGTTTCAAGTTTTTGCCATATAGGACTTTGGGTCGGCAGAATGTCGTTCATTCCGCGGATCGCTTGGATCTGTTTTGCCACTGTTCGATTCGCCAAATTTGCTGTTTGAAAATAAAAAACGCCCTGCATTATAGGCGTTTCGATACTAAACGTAAAATGGGTGTTTTTACCCATAAAAAATCACAAGCAAGCCAAGCTCACTTGTGACTATCAAGCTGTTTACTTCGTTACATCTTGCGCTGGAATTCTTGCTTCACTCATGGCGACTCTTGCCCGAATTTTAGCTTCTAGCGAATCAACAATATTGTTATTGTCAAAACGCTCTTTTTGACGCACACCGTCTTTGTAGTAGCCGCTCATGCGGTTACCGCCAGTCAGGCCAATATCGGAGATAAGCGCTTCACCTGGACCATTGACCACACAACCGATGATAGAAACATCCAATGGGGTAACGATATCTTCAAGACGTTGCTCTAACTCGTTAACCGTAGAGATAACATCGAACTCTTGGCGAGAACATGACGGACAAGCAATAAAGTTAATTCCGCGTGAACGTATGCGCAATGACTTAAGAATATCAAAGCCCACTTTAATCTCTTCAATAGGATCAGCCGCTAACGATATTCTTAATGTGTCGCCAATACCATCAGCCAGTAACATACCTAAGCCAACAGCCGATTTAACCGATCCTGCACGCGCACCGCCCGCTTCAGTGATGCCTAAATGAAGTGGTTGTATTATTTGCTTAGCCAACAAACGATATGACTCAACCGCTAAGAATACATCTGATGCTTTAACGCTGACTTTAAATTGATCGAAGTTCAGACGGTCGAGAATATCAACATGACGCATCGCAGATTCAAATAGCGCTTGAGGTGTAGGCTCTTTGTATTTGTCCATTAGTTCTTTCTCTAATGAACCACCGTTCACCCCTATTCTAATGGGGATGTTTTTGTCACGCGCGCATTCAACCACACTGCGAATACGCTCTTCGTTGCCAATATTACCTGGATTGATACGCAGACAATCGACACCATATTCAGCCACTTTAAGGGCAATACGGTAATCAAAATGAATATCAGCAATTAACGGTATGTTGGTTTGTTGCTTGATAAGCTTAAACGCTTCTGCAGCATCCATAGTGGGTACGGATACGCGAACAATATCGGCGCCGACTTTTTCTAATGCGTTAATTTGTGCCACTGTGGCAGCCACATCGTTGGTGTTAGTATTTGTCATCGACTGCACGGCAATAGGTGCGCCGTCACCAATCGGTACATCGCCAACATAAATGCGGCTAGATTTGCGTCTGATAATTGGAGATTCGTTATACATCGTCTTTGTGCTCAGTCATCTGTTATTGTCCAGCCAGAGGCAGGCTTAAGTGCGCCACTTCACCGCTAGGATATTGTTGCAAACTAACTTGAGTTCCATTGAGCTCAATACTCACAACTTGTGGAGCGCCCAATATCACTGCGAAAGGCTCTGCGCCTGTAACATTGATGTTATTTCCTGGCTTTTTTAAACCATTGATCAGTGTCTTACCGTTCGCATCTGTCACTTTTATCCAGCAATCGCCCGTGAGGCTTAAGACCAAATCTGACAGCGTAGCATCGCTATTGAGATTAACTTGCCCAGCGGCGCTATTAGCGTCATTCGAGGCATTATCGCCTAGTCGGCTCTCAACCATTGAAACCAGCATCTGTCCTGCTGACTGCGGCGCACTGGCGAGGCTATTCTGGGGTTGAGTGCTCAAAGTTTCAGTCGCACCCTCTTGGTTTGATGCCGTATAAACGGGCTCATCATTATCGATACTTTGCGAGTTTGTTGTTTGTCCATTGCCAGATATTTCATTAAAGAAAGCCTCCTCCGCAGATGCGGCAACTTCCTCAACCGTTGGTTGTGAGTAATCGACGTTGGTTTCTATGGATGATTTTTGAAACCACCACAACACCATTAAGGCCAACAATACAAACACAATGACGTAGGTGACAAACATCAACCGACCGTCACGAGCTTGGTGTGTTCTCTTGCGTGAAAAGCTTTGCATTGACGGTTCAGCATCATTTAACAGCTGTTTATCTAAGCAAACTTGCACTTCAAAAGGGTCTGCTTGCACCGCGCGAGCATAATTTTTTACGTAGCCGCGTACATAGGTCGCCGCGCCGACTGCTAATAAATTGTCTGCTTCAATATCAAGTATGATACTCGGGCGCAAATGCAATTGCGTCGCAATATCCTCTACTGAAACGCCTTTATTTTCGCGGGCTTTTTTTAGCAAAACGCCCAGTGTGAGTGTTGACTCTTCCACTAGGCTTTCAGTGTCGTTGTTATCTATGTTGGGCAGATCATTCTGTTCATTTTTCATCAATGCGTATTAGCCCGATATTGCTTGGCCTGAGGCGAAGAAGGAAACTTTGCTAAGAGTAAAATACCAAATTTCCTAACTGCTTCATCGTCATTCAGACCTTGTTCAATTTCAATTCCCAGCGCTAAACTGATTGGAGATTCGACCGCTACTTTATGGTAGCGTGACAGCCGAACTCTCGCCTCTGTATACCGTTTTGCTTCAAGTTCAATTTCAGTTAACTCGATAAGCGAGGTGCGTCTTCTAGGATCATACTTAAGCGCCATAGCAAAATACTGTTGCGCTTTCTCTGTTAGACCTGCTTTTCGGCTACAAATTCCCAAGTTCTCATAAGTCGATGCTGACTGAGTATACAAAGGACGTTCAACGGCTTTAAGGAACATCTTTTCAGACTCAGCATATTGACCTTGTTGACACAGGAATGTACCGAAATTATTAAATGAATCTCCGCTGGCATCCCGAAGGTTTGTTGCTTGTCGGTATGCCTGTTCGGTCTTTTCTAATTCACCTACTGAACTGTAATAATATGCAAATGCGATATGCACATCTTCAAGCTCAGGAGCAAAAGCTAAAGCGCGGTCTAAATTCGCTTTGGCTTGCTCGCTATTACCTTTTTGTAGATAGGTTAAGCCTAACTGTACCCGTTGACGTGCCGCGGCCACTTTATTGACTTTTCGTTCAGAGACAGGTGTATCAGTGCCAGTATAGGTATTTTGTGTCACGCAGCCCGAAAGCACTGTTGCAGACAACAAAATAACCAACGGCACGCTCACCTTTCTATGATTCATCGTTTAGCCTATCTACCAATAGATACAAAGAGTTAATCCATTGTGACCGAAATTTGATTCTCTTGCATGCGTTTTTTCGCTAAACGCTTGGTTCTGTCTCTAATATCACCTGCAAGTTGACCACAAGCGGCATCGATATCGTCACCACGAGTTTTACGCACAATAACCGTTAAGCCATATTCCATCAGTACTTTAGAAAAACGATCTATTCGTGAATTAGACGAACGGCCGTAAGGAGAACCTGGATATGGGTTAAAGGGAATTAAATTTACTTTACATGGCGTATCTTTCATCAGTTTGGCCAATTCATGCGCTTGGTCAGTACTGTCATTAATGTGATCAAGCATTACATACTCAACAGTCACACGACCACGGTTAGCATTAGACTTGGCAATATAGCGACGGATCCCCGCGAGAAAATCTTCTAATGGGTACTTCTTGTTGACAGGTACCAATACATCTCGTAGCTCATCGTTTGGCGCGTGAATGCTGACGGCTAACGCCACATCCAATGCGTCGCCAAGAATATCTAACGCTGGCACAACACCTGACGTCGACACGGTAACACGACGCTTAGACAAGCTAAAACCGAAATCATCTAACATGATATCCATTGCCGGAATAACGTTCTTCAAGTTAAGTAGTGGCTCACCCATTCCCATCATAACAACGTTAGTGATAGGGCGATCGCCGGTATCTTTCACAAAGCCAATAAAGTCAGCGACACGCCAAACCTGGCCAATAATTTCAGACACGGTCAGGTTACGGTTAAAGCCTTGAGCCCCCGTTGAGCAGAAGGTACATTCAAGTGCACAACCTACTTGAGACGAGACACATAAAGTGGCGCGATCTTCTTCCGGTATGTATACCGTTTCAACTTCTTGGCCATTACCTACGTCAATAGCAAACTTGATAGTGCCATCAGCTGATTTTTGATAACTTGAAATGGCAGGCGCAACAATTTCAAATTTACGCGCTAACTTTGCTCGTAATGCTTTGTTGATGTTAGTCATCTCTTCAAAGTCACTCACACCAAAGTGATAAAGCCATTTCATCAATTGATCGGCACGGAACGGCTTTTCACCCATTTCGGCAAATATCGCTCTCATCGATTTACGATCAAGATCTAATAAATTGATCTTCTTTTCACTCATGTATGTAACCTCAAAAACCTAAAACCTGCATCCGGGCGGCGAATTATACAGATCCTAACAAAATTTGGCCAGTAACCTAGGACCCCTAATATGCTCATGCTGCTATTTCATACACTTATACTCAATGTTTCATCCGCCAAACCAAAACAAACCCGCTAAGCAAAGGATAACGGACTCCATATAGAGTCAAAAACCGCTAAAAATAGCGTCTAAACTTCATTTGCTCATATCACGGATAATATAAACCTGTGCTAGAATCCGCTCAGACCAATGTTGGTCCGCCATTTGGAAGTGTAATTTCACCTGTATGATAACTCTTGTCATTATCGTTTTTGTCGCCATTACTATCTCTTTTCTTTGTAGTGTGTTTGAAGCAGTTTTACTCTCGGTCACACCCAGTTATATCGCCACTCTTGCCGCAACAAACCCCGCTGCAGCAACAAGGTTGAATAAGCAAAAAGAAAACGTTGAATCTCCACTCGTTTCTATCCTTACTTTAAATACCATTGCTCACACTGTTGGAGCCGCTGTTGCCGGCGCGCAAGCCGCTAAAGTGTTTGGTGACGAGATGTTAGGCGTATTTTCAGGTGTGCTTACCTTTCTTATTTTGTTCTTCTCAGAAATCATTCCTAAAACATTAGGTGCGAACTACTGGCGCTCACTTGCTCCAACAGTCTCAATCGCCTTAGTGTGGATGGAGCGTGCCACCTTGCCACTTATCTGGATGTCTAAGCAGGTAACCCAACTAATGGGTAAAGGCGATGAAGGTCAGTATATTCGTCAAGAGATGAGTGCAATGGCAGAAATTGGTAGAGTCTCTGGCGAACTAGACGAGCAGGAGTCAAAAATTCTGACTCAAATGTTGTCTGTTAAAGAGATGCCAGTCACCACCATCATGACACCTCGCACGGTGATGTTTAAGCTACCAATAACATTAACCCAAGGTGATTTTGCCACTAAATATATGACAAAACCCTTTACCCGTATCCCCGTTTACCAAGATGAACCCGATAATATTATCGGCTACATTAATCGTAACGACGTATTGCTGGCAGAGCGTAAAACGCCGAATGAGCCCATTGCAGTGCTGAAGAAGAACTTACTGGTCATTCCTGAGACTGCAAAAATTCTCCCTCTGTTTGAGTTAATGATTAAGCGTAATACCAAGATTGCGATGGTGGTTGATGAATACGGCTCTGGTGAAGGCATTGTGACGCTGGAAGATATCGTCGAATCACTTCTAGGACTCGAAATTGTCGATTCCAACGACCCTGTCACAGATATGCAGCAATTAGCGCGTAAATTGTGGAGTCGTAGAATGAAGCATAAAGGCATTGTGCTGTCAGACGACGGCGAGTTTGATGACAAGCCAGATAAGGGCTAATTATCTTTCATACCCAAGCCGCTTGGGTATCAATAAAAAAAGGGAGCTTAGCTCCTTTTTTTAACCGCCAAAATCAGTATTTCACCAATCAGAATGGTTAGTGCTATAATTCTTGTTTGGTTCTGAGGATTAAGATGACGTCTAATTACACTTTAAAACTTGCCCACATCAACGACACACATTCTCATTTCGACGCAAACCGACTGCAGTTTACGATATTCGAGCAACAACAAGCATTAACGCTATACACTCATAGTGGTGGATACGCACGTATTGGTTACCAACTATCTCAGGCCAAATTGTCGGCCAAAGCCAATCAGCAATCGTTTCTGTTCTTACATGGCGGCGACAGCTTTCAAGGCACACTTTACTTTAAAGAGTTCAAAGGCAAAGCCAATTCGGATCTGCTGAACCTGTTAAAGCCCGATGCGATGGTACTCGGTAATCATGAAATAGATGCGGGTAACGGCCCGGTCTTAGATTTCCTTAACGATATCCAGTTCCCTTTACTTGCGGGCAATATGGATCTAAGCCAAGAAAGCCAACACAAAACAGCACGATTGGCCTCGCACCCTAACCTTTATGATTATGACAACGACACGCAGACAGCCAAGTATATTTTAAAGCCACTGCAGGATAAACAAGTCGCTATTGTCGGGATCACGCTTGATCAAATGAAAGAGATTGCCCGTCCCGACGAAGATACGCATTTTATCAATGCCATTGAAACGACGAGGCGCACCGTCGCTAAGCTTCATGCTGAGGGTATTGTTCACATCATCGTGCTGAGTCATCTTGGGTTAGACCAAGACAAAATACTCGCCCAAGACGTTGATGGGATCAGTTTGATTGTTGGCGGCCATTCTCACACGCTGCAAGGTGATTTTCGCGAGTTGGGATTAAGCAATATGCCTTATGCGGAGCGCGTGAACAACACGCCGATTGTGCATGCTGGAAAATACGCCGAAAACATAGGCATCGCTGATATTACGTTTGATGACAAAGGCACAGTGACAGATCTTAACGGCGGCAATCATTTTATGCTCGACCAGCAATTTATATTGCAAGCGGGTGAAGGTGAAGTCAGCGCTGATAATTATCTGGCGATCCGCGCAAAACTTGACGCTAACCCGGCTATTTTTTGGGATGGCGAAGACAGTGTCATTCAGCAAGCCATCCTTAAAAAATATCGGCCAACGCTTGATGCCCTCGACAATCAAATTCTCGGCTTTGTGCCAAGAAACCTCATTCATACACGCTTACCGAGCAAAGCACTGCCCCATGGCAGTGAGATAGCGCCTTTGGTCAGCCGGAGTATGTTCCAAGAAACTGTCGATATGGGCATTGAAGTTGATTTTGCACTGCACAATGCCGGTGGTGTTAGGCAGTCACTTAACAAAGGGCAATTAAGCCTTGCCGAAGTGATCGGCCGTATTTTGCCGTTTGACCTGCCTTTAGTGACCTACCAAATTCAAGGCCGCTGTCTATTTGAGATGTTAGAATCTGCCATTAATGCTGCCACTAATAATAGTGTCATCGGCACTGGAGCAGGCAGTTTCCCTTACACCTATGGCCTTAAGTATTTTTATGATGGCAGACAAACCTTAGGTGGACGGATCATTAAGCTTGAAATTATGCGCCACGTTGAAGGCATACCGCAGTGGTTTGATATTGACCCTGAACAACAGTATATCGGCGTGTCATCAGCATATACCGCATCAGGTAAAGAGGGTTACTCACCTATTTTACAGTCCAGCTGGCAGCGCAGTGTCGAGACGCTCACCTTAGCAGAAGCTTTTATTCGTTTTATGGCACGGCCGGAAACACTCGTGGACGTAATAGAGCCACAGGTGCATTACACTAGCCATAGACGTTAACCCTGATAGCTGCCCATTAGCGTTAGCTAACAGAACAGAACAGAGTACCTCGTTATTTGATGGGGTATTCTTTCAATCCAACGTCACTTATTTATCAGCACTTTACTCATGCTAAAGTTAACTAATACCTGCCCTGCGCGTGGATGTCGGTTCTTTGAAAGCACCTTATATCCCTGTTTTTCGAAAAAGGGCTTGGCTAAATAAGATGCCTCAACCGTGAGTTCTTTTATATGTTGCGCCGCAGCATACTCTTCTAAATAGCCGTAAAGTGCAGTGGCCACTCCTCTCCCCGTAAAATCAGGGTGACTAAACAGACAATCGATGTCAGCCGTAAGCACCTCTTCAGCGCTGTCCGATGGTTTAAGCTGTGCCGGCTTAAGGTTTATAAAGCCGGCAATAACGCCTCTCTCAACCGCCACCCATGTTGTAGTAGGCTGTAACCTTGTAAGCCAATCTTGATGACTTCGAGGCGCTTGTGACCACACTGCACGTTCATCAGCACTATAGTGGCTGCTGGCTCCCTGCGTGATACTCAGGTGAAACAAGGTCGCGAGTTGGTCGACATCCTGTTCAGTAAACAATCTCACACTCATCATTTTATCCAGCTTAACTTTGCTCCTGTACTGACAGCACTTTACTCATTAAATAACCCATTATAATTTGACCGCGCTTTTCTTGATAACTGCGATGGTGGAGTCTAAAGCCATGAGAGAGAAACAGCGGTTTTGAAAGCTTAGAAGCATCCACTGACAAGTTACTGATATTGGCGGAAGTCGCCCAAGTTTGTAATTGCGTAAAAAGTGCAGTGGCGATCCCCCGATGTTGAAAATCAGGGTGGACATAGAGACTGTCAATATAGCCACGAGTATTAAAATGAGTCTCAAGGTTGACCAAACCGCAACAAAAAGGCACACCTTGTACATCACGTTCATCATCGATCATTAGCCAAGCTTTTGATCGCGATAGCCTTTTGTGCCAATGGTAGCCGGAACGAGGCGAAGATGACCAAGCTTGTTTCTCTGCTATAGAGTAAACATCATCGGCGATAACATTAATGGCCAGATGAAATAAGTGGCTAACTTGGACCGCATAACACTTGCTATAAGGAATAATTCTGAGCATGGCAATCAATCAAACGAAACAATAGCGTTATTTTGCGCTAGTTCATGACAAAAGAAAACGGCGCAGACAAAGTCTGCGCCGTTTTCTTATACTGTGATACAAGTTGAGCTCTTAGCTACAACCAGATCCGTATTACTTCTTGTCGATACTGCCAACAAACAATAGCTTGTCAAAAGTACGATTTAACGTTTTGCTGGCAAAGTCGCTCATCCACATCTGCTCTTGAACAACGACGTTATCGCCTTTCTTAACTTCAATTTGTGGACCCGCTGCCCAAAATGTTTGGTCAGCTTCTTTAATCTGTACATAGGTATAACCGCCGCCATTCATAGTATCCATGACAGTACCTTCATGCATAACACCTTGAGCCCAAGCGCTAGACATACCAAGAGCCAGTGTTGCTGCTGCAGCCAATTTAACTATTTTAGCTATCATCGGAAATTTCCTTTCAAAGTTATCAATTCAAATATATTAAAGCATGCAATAAAGCATAAATCTCTAATACTCTTCACTAATCATAACCTAATCTCCAACTATTAGACGCAACTCTCATTCCAAAGGAAATTTAGCCCTATCACGGAACTTTTTTAAGAAGCAATTAATACCCATTGCATTAAGTAATAAATCGGTCACCTTGCCCGTTTTACCTTGTCGAGCAGGGGTTGCAACATACCTTCAAGCCCATTGAGCTTCACTTCATACATTAACGCCAGTTGCTGCCCCAGCTTGCCCTCAGGAAAACCTTTTGAGTGAAACCACACCAAGTATGGCTCTGGTAATTCGAGTAAATAGCGCCCAGCATATTTGCCAAAGGGCATTTTCTGGCTAATCGCTTCTTGTAATAATGTCTCATCCACTGTGCTGCATCCGTGTTTATGACTGCTGCTGATTCATCGGCAAAGCCTAACATGGAGTAGGATTCAAAGGCGTCATTTTTTATAACGCGCTTATCGCTTTACATTCTCGAGCACTGAATGGGTACTAAGTGGTTATGACCCACGAACCCCATATAATCAATTAGTATATAAGTAATAGATAAAGGTCACTTTTGAAATATTAAACTTAAGAGTGATAACGATATTACCTAACTACTGGGTAAACACACCCGTTTAAACTACATATTTACGCCCTAAAAACCACCTAAGCCACTAATAAAATTAACAAACAAGCTTAGTAAGCCTTTTCACCGACTGTAGTGTCAAAAAACCAACGAAAGCGCTTTTTTTGTCAAAAATACTTCAACAGTCAATTGAAATAAAAGTGTCAAAAATCATACCGTTGACCTTAAGCCTATCGCAGCCTAAATTAATGTTACAGCTGTTGCATTGGGTGACAGAAGTTAATAAAGCTATCCCAATAAAACCAGTGCGCATCCAGCAGCTTCTTAACAGTCAGATAAATAAACGCGTACTTGAGGAAAAAGCATGATTATATTAGTTGGTGGTGAAAAAGGCGGTAGTGGTAAAAGCTGTTTAGCGCAAAATATTGCCGTTTTCTTAACTGCAGAATGCCAAGCTTCAGTGATTATGGTTGATTGCGATCCTCAACGTACCACTTCAGACTGGATCCATGCCAGAAATAACAACCCAGAATTACCCAGTATCAACTGCGTACAGTTATACGGAAAAATACGTAATGACTTACTCAGTCTTGAGCAACACTATGACTATGTCATTGTTGATTGTGGTGGCCAGGACAACCTCGCCCTTCGCGCAACAATGTCAGTAGCATCACATGTACTCATGCCGCTCAGACCTAAACGCCGAGACCTTAAAACCGTGAGTCATATGGATGATATTGTCGCAACATGTATGATGATTAACCCAAAAATGCGCGCAACATTTGTCATAACCCAATGCCCTAGTTTACCTAACCAAGCTAACCGTATTTTAGAAGCTAAAGAAGTGTGTAAAACCTATGACATCAACGTTCTTGATGCCATTACTTATAGCCGAAACATCTATGATGACAGTGAAGAGTCAGGCTTATCTGTGTTGGAGATTGAACCACAGGGTAAAGCTGCCAACGAGATCCGTGGTATAGCCACCGAAATGCTACAAGTGACTAATGCAACAGAGATACGCAATCGTATCGCCGAAAAACAGATGAAAAAGATGAGAGGTGAATATGGGTCTGACAGATCTCAAGAAAAACTCTACGCTGTCTAAGTCTACTCATCATAAAATCCAGACATCTCAGTTAGCGTTAGATGATTTAATTGATGATTTCATCAATGATGCTAACCGCTATGCTGTCGGAGAAGCGCAACTTGCTCCCTCAACAAATAAGGTGATTGAGCTAAACTTTAACAAGCACCCATTGAATTTGTCTGCATTGAATGTTCTCGCTGACGATGTGTCCGTTGTAGCAAAATCGGCAACGGTTAAAAGGATAACAAAAGGAAATGCTCCGTTTAGAAAATCAACATTCACATTGAGTGAATCTGCCATTGCCCATCTGGCAACCTTGGCTGATGACGGTGATGTTGCCAAGTCAAAACTAGTGCGCTTTTTAATTGAACATCATTTTAATAAGACACAACAAGAGAGAAAAGAAATAGAGAAAAGTATTATTGTAGAGTAACCACCCTCCCAACTTAGCTGGCAGAAATGGAAACGTTTTTAATTATTGATCTGTCAGCCTTTTTTTATCCCATCAAGACTCCATCAGCTGCTTATTTCCCATAAAAAATCCCGATATTGCACTTTTATCGTTGAATTCCAACTGCCTAGTCCACATATCATTAACATCAGCCACATTATCGGTAACGAGGATCTTGGCTTCACATGTTAATTAGGGATTCTGATGCTTGCGATTTTATTGATATTACTCATTAGCGGTAGCGCTATTTTTTGGATTGTTAGTCGAACATGGCGTGCCAACCGGCGCAGAAAAATGCTGACTCAAGCGCCCTTCCCCCAGGCTTGGCGTGTCATTCTAAAAAAGCGAATCCCCTTTTTCCGCTCACTTCCTACAGATCTGCAACTGCAGCTGAAAAAACATATCCAGGTGTTTATTGCAGAGAAACAGTTTGTCGGTTGTGACGGTCTAGAAATTGATGATGATATTCGCGTGACGGTGGCAGCCCAAGCATGCTTGCTGCTACTCAACCGCAAAACTGACTTCTACCCACACTTAAAAGAGATCCTTATCTATCCATCCGTGTTTGTCGTTAACAATGAACAACGCGATGCAAATGGCCTAGTGTCAGAGCGCAGTCGAGTTCTCTCGGGGGAGTCATGGCAGCATGGCAAAGTGATCCTATCGTGGCAAACCACCAAAGAGGGCGCAGCAGTGCCTGATGATGGCAGTAACGTGGTCATTCATGAGTTTGCTCACCAACTTGACCAAGAGGACGGTAATGCTAACGGCGCGCCTATATTAACCCGAACACAAGACTATGCATCTTGGTCAGCCGTAATGATGCAGGAGTACCAACAATTAGTTGAAGCCAGCCAACTGCAGCAATATTCATTATTTAGCTATTACGGTGCAACCAATCCGGCTGAGTTTTTTGCCGTGATTAGTGAAGTATTCTTCGAACAACCTCAAGCGTTTATAACCCAACATTCAGCGCTATATAAGGAGTTGAGCACTTTTTATAAGCTCGATCCTGTAAACTGGCAGTAGGACTGTAGACCTATCGCACTAATTTTTGCGATCCTTTGTGATGTAGCATAATGTATTCGTATCAGACTTAAGCGATGGCACCTAACGGGCTAAATGACATAACGCCCAGCTTGCTAAAACGGCGGCAAAAACAACCGTGAAAGATCAACAGCCCCTAATACATTATTGAAAATACAATCGATGCGATGCACTAAAACAAAACCAATATCATGAGGGATTTATGTTTAACCTACACCATAGAGCATCAACATTATGGCGAGCAACACTATTAACATTGCTATTATTTGGATTCAATGCCGCTGCGCAAACAAGCAGCCAAAATGATGATAAGCAACAAGCAGCAGCCCTTCTGGACCACCTTAATATCTATTCAGCTAATGCTGATTGGGACAACTATTTTGACCTGTACGCTGACAATGGCATATTTATCGGTACAGATGTCAATGAACACTGGGATAAGGCGACATTTGAGCAATATGCGCGACCCACAAAAGGTTGGCGTTATGACTTAACCAGCCGAGTAATGACTCAGCATGGGGAGGTTATCTGGTTTGATGAAATTCTTAATAGCGCATCTTACGGAGTGAGCCGTGGCACAGGCACTTTGATAAAGACTGAACAGGGTTGGAAAATTGCCCAATATCATTTGAGCTTTCCCATTCCAAATGACATTGCAAAATCGATTACAACGCAAATAATTGCAGCTGACGCCCCTTAGCATAACGATAGCGCTTTAGAGTATGGGGGTACACGTCCCAATTAACATTGAGAGCGCCAACTAAAAAAGTAAAAAGGCTACTTAACTGCAGCAGAAAAACAGACATTGGAAAGTTCAGCAAAATGGCTAAAACCTACAAAATCCTCTTTGCTCAAGCGCCTTCCTGAAGTGTCTTTGTCGGCATATAAAACGCCAATCACCGTATGGTTCATAATCAAGGGCGCAACCATAAAGCCTGAAGGTGACGTCAATGCCCTTAATGTATCATCCATATAAAGCCGCCATTTACTTGAATGTGGATTATCAACAAACAGCGCACTCTTGATTTGAATAGACTCTTGAAACAGATTTTTATCTCCATTGAGATCGATAGTAAAATTGTTTTTCATCTCAGCTGCACCGTCGCCTAATACGATACGCGGCTGCAATGCCTTGCGGTTTGGGGTGAGCAACAACACCGCACATCGGTCAACCCCCACACCTTTTAACACTCCCTGAAGCGTTATCGACAAGACCTGGTTGAAATCAGCCTTGTTCAACGCACATTGCGTTAATGCCCGTAGACACTTTAACTGTTCAAACACATCGGCAGCTCTTATTACAGGCTGAGGCTCAGGGACATTGTGCTCAAGAATAAGTTGGTTTACATCTGGTAAAAAATCAATTAATACATGGGCGCCGTAAGCATCCGCCATGATTTCTGTGGCTTTATGACAGCGGATCATGCGCGCTTTTAATTCATCAATTTCAATATTTAAAATATTGGCGGTTTGTTTTAAGCGTTTAGATAATTCCAGTATCGATGGCGGTGTTTGCGACAGAAGCTGACTAAGTTTGTTGGCAAGAAAGATACTGCGAATTTCAGGGGTACGTTCATCAGGCTGACTAAGCGATTTTATCAATACACTGCCTAACCCCCAGCTACGAGCGATACCGGCTGAAAGTTGTTGAAAGCTAGTGCCTAAAACCTCCCTAACAGCCTTGTCACGCTCCACTGTCGATTGGCATTTATTGAGCTTGGCGTCTAACACTAAGGTTTCTGCACAACCAGTCCCCCAAAAAGCGCTCTCTCCGATATGATAAAGAAGTGAAGCGATAAAGACCTCCTCTTGCAACTCCTCATCATGATCGTGCATCAGCATTTTGGTTAACATCGCCGCCTGAAAAGCCTGCGCCATTAAACCCAGTAGACGTTTATAAACCCCTTCAGACAAACCTTCAGTTTCCAGTAGGCTACTCAGTAACTTTGCAGTAATACAGATATTCTTTATCGCATCAAAACCCAGTACTACCGCCGCCTTACTGACCGTGGTCACCTGAGTGATGCCTTTACTGTAGGTGACGCTATTGGCCACCCGTAAAATTCGCGATGTAAGCGCGTTATCATGCATCACGCTTTGACCTAATATCGCCAGCGAAGAAATATCATCTTTAGCCAGTTTTTCTAACGTTTTAACTGTCGAGCATAGTGCAGGCATCTCCTGCTCACTGATCCTGTGCGTCCAATAGTCCGCACCTCTTAACTTAGTATCTTGTATGCTGTTAGCTTTCAAATGCGACTCTACTTATGGCAACTTAAGCGGCCAAACGTCTATGTAGGATATAGCGCTTTTTACGGGTTATTTTCAGCGCTGACTTTAGCAGTCTAATAGCATTAATTGTATACGAAATCGGCGTAGAATGCAGGATTCACTGGCCTTACGGCGACGTTTAACTGACATTTATGGTGAATATGGGAGGCTTAAGAAGAATAAAAAAATGCGACCCCGGAGGGCCGCCAATCACAAACGTAAACAGTCATCACCATACTGGGAAGCAGGAGAGTACTCTTTTTATTAAAAACCCGCATAGTACGTAGGAATACTACGCGGGGGACACAAGCCGCAAAAGGCAGCCAAACTGTAAAACCAATCAGCAACTAACACTTTGTAAAACTGAAATTTTAAACCCTATTTTACATTCAATCTTTAAATGCACTGTTAACCTATTCTGTAAAATAAAACTTATGCAATAAGGAGCTCATAAACGGGCTGAGTGATAAAATCAACCAGCTCATCTGCAGTCGTCGTTTGTTCAAGAATAACCGCGGCTTCGGTAAAGCGACCATGGGTGAATCTATCCGCCCCCACCTCCTCTTTAACGTGAGCCAGCTCTTGAAGCAACATGTCTTTAAACAAAGATTTTGTGACTAATGTGCCATTCGATAGCTTCTGCTGATGCTTAATCCACTGCCAAATCGAGGTACGAGAAATTTCGGCCGTGGCAGCATCTTCCATTAAACCATATATAGGGACACAGCCATTACCGTTGATCCATGCCTCTATATAGCGCAATGCAATACGAATATTGCGACGCATTCCATCTTCTGTACGCTCACCTTTGCAGGCTGACAATAGCTCCGGAGCAAGTATTGGTGCATCGACATCGCGAGTGATATGCAGCTGATTGACATGATTATCTCCAATATACTGATTGAAGACTTCCATTGCAGTATCAGCCAAACCGGGATGGGCCACCCAAGTGCCATCATGACCATTTCGCGCTTCAAGCTGCTTGTCTTGACGTACTTTATCTAGGATCTGTTGATTCTCTTTGGGATCTTTTGCTGGAATAAATGCAGCCATACCGCCCATCGCTAACGCGCCACGCTTATGACACGTTTTAACCAACAAGCGCGAGTATGCACTTAGAAAGGGCGTATCCATTGTCACTGACTGTCTGTCAGGTAATATACGGTCACTATGGTTATTCAGTGTTTTTATATAGCTGAATATATAGTCCCAACGCCCACAGTTAAGCGCCACAATGTTTGAGCGTAATTCATATAAAATTTCATCCATCTCAAACACGGCAGGTAGGGTTTCTATTAAGCAGGTACATTTAATCGTGCCAGGTTGTAGACAAAAACGCTCCTCTACAAACGCAAATACCTTTGCCCACCAACGCGCTTCTATATGGCTTTCAAGTTTAGGAATATAGAAGTACGGGCCACTGCCCTTACTTAACAACTGACGATAGTTATTATAAAAATAGACACAAAAGTCGAATAAAGCCGCGGGTATCGCTTGCTCTGCATAGCTTACGTGCTTCTCCAACATGTGTAGCCCACGTACACGACAAATCAACACCGCAGGATCAGCAGCTAACGTATATGATTTACCCGTTTCTGCAGAGGTATAACTGATGTCACCGTTAATGGCATCACGTAAATTAATCTGCCCTTCAATCACCTTATCCCAACTTGGAGCAAGTGAATCTTCAAAATCAGCCATAAACACTTTTGCATTGGCATTAAGCGCGTTAATCACCATTTTGCGATCAACCGGCCCCGTTATTTCAACGCGCCTATCTTGCAAGTCATGGGGGATCCCTCTGATCTTCCAGTCACTTTCACGAACGGCTTTAGTCTGTTCAATGAAATCAGGCAACTGACCTTTATCGACAAGCCCTTGCTTTATCTTTCGGTTGGCGAGTAATGTCGGTACATCGTTAGCAAAGTGCTTACAGAGCGTTTTAAGTAAACTTACCGCACCTGCTGTTAATACCGTTTCTTGTCCACTGACAGTGCTAGCGGTAATCACAAGTTCATCTTCAACAACGCTATTATCAATTGTGATCTGTTCTGCCATCAACTTTATCTCCAAACTGTATCGCCTGTATGTATGCTTCATGAAACCGCCGACCTGCGGTGGTGTATCTAGCGCGGCTAAATACGGCTTCTACAATGCAATGGACTCATTTTCTCTTGAGTAGAAAATCGCAGCCCAACAAAAAACATACTCTGAGGTATATACCCAAATGACCTCGAAATGCCGACTCCTGCATTTCGAGGTCACTTTGGTTTATGTCGTTATTTGTAATAAAAGCTAACGATAAACCGCGACTGATGCAAGTACCCCCTGGTTAGTCACCCACTCAAAAGAGGATTGTAATCGCATGTGCAACATGGTTGCTAATAGCTAAGGCCTCATGTAATAACCCTTAATAACAAACACTTACCCAGCCATGATGTTTATGTCAGTTTAAAAAATAAAGACCTGTAAGACCAGTTGACCAAGCAAGCTCGCTAGAATTACATTCCGTAAATTAATTACGTCATGTAAACAATTTAATACGGTTGACATTGAGCATGAAAATATCGCGAATATCGGAAAGCGTTTACACTTCTCTTTGGCGTTAATCAAATAAATTCTTAATTACCAGCGAGTTAAAAGCATAATGAACAATCATCAATGTAAACGACCGTTTAAATTTGACGTTTACGTTAAGTAGAAGTTAAGCGTTTGAGTGTTAACAACTCAGGACGAGGGTGAATAGTGACTAACATCACAAAAAATATTGGTTTTATGTGATGTTTTTTTAAAATAATGACTTAAACCAATCTAATAGCCCCCATTTACAGGCCTACATTAGTGCAAAACTCATCTTACCTGCTCGGCTGTGCCGCTAAACTTTGCAATGCAAAAATATGTAATTAGTCAATTTGCGACCGCCATTATTGAGAACAGCAGATTTTAACCAAGGGTATGGGCTGCTCCATTGCGGATATCAACATATCGAGCAATTCATCGATAACGCTATTGAGTATTGCTACAACGACTCAGAAATAAATCAATACTCCATTACACCAATAATCAATAGCCATTGCTTTAACTGCAGCAAAACGACATCTGTTGAGGCTTATTCATACAAAAGCTACGGAATAAGCTAACAACACCAAACCACTGCAGCTCCCAATGGCTTCAATGAAACAATAAAGCCTTTAATTTCAATCAAGTGGATTAATACATCATCATTTATCTTTTTCAGAAGATATTTTTCAGACCCATTTAAATGCAGTATCGACACGCTAAACGCGAGAAAAATACTAATACGAATGAACTAATTACCTTCTCACGACTCAATATAAGCAGCTTATGTAGCCTCAGTGTTAAAACCGAGAAACAACATAGATTAGCAACCTGAGCAAACTCTGCGACAATAGCCCTTGTCAGATAGGGGATTGCTTGGGTATTATGGCCGACAGATTTTGATGAAGTAGCGCATTCAATGACAATTAAAAAAAGAAGTCTTACCCTTTTGGGCGCTGCTGCGCTCTCACTATCGCTCAGTGGCTGTGGTGTATTCGACTATTTGATCTATAAGCCTGACATTCCACAAGGTAACTACATGGAAGACCAGCAGGTAGAAAAGCTGCGTATTGACATGACTAAAGAGCAGGTTGAGTACGTATTAGGCCGCCCTGTTTTACGTGATAGTTTTTCAGACGATACTTGGTATTACGTCTACCACTATAAAAGTGGCCGCGATGCTAGCATCATCCATAAAGAGCTGATCATTAACTTCAACGGCGATATGCTGTCTGAAGTGAAAGGTGACTATGATTTGAGTGAAGAGTTTAATACTCCACTTGAAGAGAGCAAGCTACCTGAAATTAATATGCCAGAAGGCGAGCCTCTGATCCCAGAGCAACGTCCTCAAGCAAAGCCTTTAGTTGAAGAGCAAGAAACTCAACCAGAGTCGCTATCAGAGAAAAACTTCGAATAATTGGAGTGTTAGCTCAGCCCTGCTGAGCTTTCAACAGATATTAAAAATGCGAGCCTCTTTTAAAGAGACTCGCATTTTTGTTTTAGGGCTATCAACTTTTAAAGCATCAACTGACACAATTAATCGCGTAACAACATAGCGCAGAGTAACAAAAGTCCCTTTACAGTTTAGCGCCGGTGATCTTATTCACCCGCCCTTCGTCTTTCGCTTTTTCTGCACGTTTACGACGCACATCCTTAGGATCAGCGATAAGTGCTCGGTAGATCTCAACACGCTGCCCAGGTTGCAGTACTTCAGCGTGTTTAACTGAACGACTAAAAATACCTAACTTAACCGTTTCTAAGTCAATTTCAGGGAAATAGCGCTGCATATCACTTTGCTTCACCGCATCAATACACGTGGTTCCTGGTTCAATGTTCACTTTAATCCGCTTTTGCTGTTGCGGCAGAGCATAGATAATTTCAACCGTAAACTGAGCTTGATCTGTATTCATGTGTAAATCACCTTAGCGCGACGAGTAAATGCCGTCACCATAGAAGACATTAACTCTTTAAACACCTTACCAAACGCCAAGTCCGCTATCGGGCTAGAAAACTCAAAGCTAAGTTCAAAATCGACTTTACAGGCATCTTCCGCTAACTCAGTAAACGTCCACTCACCAATCAATTCTTTAAAGGGACCGTTTTCTAACTGCAGCTTAATACTCTTGCCCGCAACAACCTGATTGCGAGTGGTAAATGTTTTACTTATCCCCGCTTTAGCCACATCAACCGAGGCCACCATCGTTGTGCCATCAAACTCCAACACCTTGCCACCCACACAGCCTGGCAAGAACTCTTTATAAGATTCGACATCATTGACTAAGTCATACATCTGCATCGCACTAAAACGAACTAATACATTGCGGGAAATTTGCGGCATTAATGATTGATACTCAAAATATAAACAGGATTGCTGAATTTTAACATGCCTACAAAAAAACGCATCTTTGACACGCTTAACCTTCATTAAGTGCTCAAAAAGCAGACAAACGCATCAGCTAATCCATAAATAACCGAATATTTCGGCTTGGCCAATTCCAAATTGGGCTTGGCTGCGTATAATAGCTAGCCTATGGCTAAGAAAAATGCAAAAAACTCAAAGAACACTTCCGCTTCGATTGCCCGTAATAAACGCGCGACTTTTGACTATAAGTTTGAAGAGAAGATGGAAGCAGGCCTATCTCTAATGGGATGGGAAGTTAAGTCTATTCGTATGGGCAAGGTTAACTTGTCTGAAAGCTACGTATTTCTAAGAGAAGGCGAAGCCTTTCTTTTTGGTTGTACTATCGCGCCACTCAACACCGCCTCGACTCATGTCGTGTGCGATCCACTGCGCTCACGTAAATTACTGCTCAAACGTAAAGAGTTAGATAAATTAAAAGGCTTAGTCGATCGTAAAGGTTACTCAATCGTACCTATCTCTATGTACTGGCAGAAAGGTGCATGGGTAAAGATCGAAATAGGTCTAGGTAAAGGTAAGAAAGAACACGACAAGCGTGACGATACTAAAGATCGCGAATGGCAGATAGAAAAAGCGCGTACCATTAAAAAAGCGGTACAGCAGTAACTTAAGCGCCATTGACTTTTTTATAACGTACGCAAAACGAACAAACGATTGCAAATGCGATTTTTATGCTTGGTAAAACAAGATGTGTCGCGTTACAATCAATCTGTACTTGGGGGCGATTCTGGATTCGACAAGATTCTCGAAACCCTGGGAGCATGCCGAGGGGCGGTTGGCCTCGTAAAAAGCCGCACCGTTATAGTTGCAAACGACTCTAACTACTCTCTAGCAGCTTAGGCTAGCTAGCCATCTTGCCGAAACTTATCAAATGGGTTTGGTTCTTAGATGGTCATCTTACATTTGATAGCGAGGGAACCACGTTCAGGGGTGAACCGCGAAATAGTACTGAACTCGCCAATTACAATCCTGTCTTTCGGAGTGTACTTGGTTAACCAAAAGAGAGACTAAGCATGTAGCGCCTTGGACGTAGGCTTTTTGGACGCGGGTTCGAGCCCCGCCGCCTCCACCAAATAAAACAAAGGGTTAGCCGAAAGGCTAGCCCTTTGTCACATCTGAATGTCCACAAAATGCCCACTGAAAATATAAAGACTTTCTGCCATTGAATAATTTATCGCATAAACCCGCCTAAATCAGCTAACACGAAATTGCCCATTGCAAGTCAGCGGCAACCTTTCCTCGAATTTACTATTGACCGCTTTGCAGTACTTTTTCTCTCTAACCGAAAGACAAAGTACTCTGTTAAGCGATAACTTTTAAGTTAGCCATTACTTGTGTTTTTATACAGTATTATTAGATTTCTACGAATACCCTTAAAATTAACCCTAATCAGTTCTCGGTTTGCTATTGAGTGAAAATAAAAAATAGAGTAAATTCAATTGACTAAATAGTATGCTTGCTCGGTTTGTATGAGATACGAGGCAAGTTAGCTCGCCATTCTCATTTTGCCAGCATCTGTTTGAGCGTTTTCGTTAAAAACGATTCCAAATTAGTTAATTATTGATAAACGCGCTGACTGGTCTAACCTTATAAACGCGCAAGGCGTGCATACAAATGTTATGTATTTCAGAGCTTTATAGTCATATTGAAGTTTAAATCAAAAAGGATGTAAGTAAGTGATATTGGATTTTTTTACAAGCAAATGGACTTGGAGAGTATTTTGCTCTGCGGCATTAATAACTGGTGTTTATCGGATTTATTTAACTGAAATGGGGCCTGCGGCTATAGAAGCTATAGCAGATAAGCAAGCTATTGATAGTTTCGCTAAATGTATAATTGCATACACAACCCCAAGGTATATGAAGTCTTGTGATGCTTTTTATCTTGAATATTTACCTAGAAAAACAGGTCCAAAATATAATCGTAAAATTATTGAAATACCAAAGTTGAGTTCAAAAATGATTATTTCTACTTATGGAGATATTACTTCACTACGACAAGAATCTGGTTTGGAACCATACCCCAAGCTAGAAATATTATCTCACGGGAAATTAGTAGATAAAAATACATAACGAGTCGTTTAAAAGGACTAAAACAGCTGGCCATTGCTCGTGCCTCGCCATTTTAGGCCATCAGTTTTAGTCTCTTAACGAGGCGTTACCGTATATCTGATTGCCATATTTTCCCTAATGAAATTCATCACTCGAAGAGCTTTAGCTCTAACGCATTTCTGTCCGTGCGTTAGCTAACCAATACGCAATACGGCAAATTTGTTAGCTTTTTATTTTCAGTTTTATATCAACATAACAAATTGTTTATATTGAACTTTAGGTTTACTTGGTATTCCACATGTCTTTAAAAACCTCACGTAAACCAGCGAAACCTCAGTGTTAATGCGGCTTTCGCTATTTCTCAACCTTTCTGCGCGTCAGTATGGAACTGTAAAACAGTGAAATAAACCGCGATCATTTCAGATCTCCGATCATGTTAAAGCCCTAGGAATGGCGCTAGCTGTGCCTATGAACTGCAATAATCTAAAACTGAAATAAAAAATATATATAAAGCGCGCAGGAGGGGAGGAAGAGTGCGGATTCCGTGTGTTTCTTTCTGCGTGGGTTAGATTCCGTGAGCGAACGCTGTAGTGACGAAATCGAGGCGCGGGTTCGAGCCCCAAAGCAGGAACCTAACCCGAGTCGAGGTTTTTTAAGTTGATTTGATTTCATCGAGCATAGTTTTCTGTGGCTTTACAGCAGACATAAAAAAGCCCTGTAAAATACAAGGCTTATTCTTTAAATTTATAGTTACCCGATATTGAGGCGTCGTGATTTCTTAGGGGTTTTCAATTCACTATTGATTAGAACTATATATCGGCCCTGAATGTCCAACTTCACCAGCTGAATCACGTAATCATCACCTCTTACTTCAATAACATCTTCAACTTTCGGTTCTCTGGCTAAAGTTACAACCTCTTCAGTATCAGTAAACCTCAATATTGCTTTAATCTCTAACATCGCTATATCCCTATAAAATTATGAGTTTGTACTATGCTCCACCCTAAAAATATATTCAATGGCTAGAATTTGGTGATGGTGTCGAGTCTGGCCTTTTGGTTGCTGGCTTGTGATGCTTGGCTGCTAAAGTCACCGGCTTGATTTGGTGTGGGGCTGCTGCCATGTTTGTGGCTGGCACAGGTTGTAGCCAGAGCGCTGACTGTGGCCATGAGTTCGGACAATAGTTTCAGTACATTCTCTCCTTCACTGCCTAACCAAGTCTTTGGGCTACGGTGATCTTGCTCGATGTTGGCGGTTACCTTGCGAGTCTTACATTGCAGCTCTGCTACTTTGCCAATGATATCGGTTAGCGACTCATCGGTTTTATTCTCAAAGTTACCTTTGTCATCAACGTGCTGATAAACCCCGTCACGTACTTGGTTGCGGCTTTCGCCCTCTTTGATTGCTGGTAAGTCCCAACCGAATGGCAATACACATCGAATGAATGGTTTGTCTGGTCTGCCGTAGGCAAAGCCTATTTCAACTATGGCACCAATAGCCGGCGGCTCTAATCGCCCTGCTTTATCACCTGCACCTGGAAGCGGTAATGGTACTGCTTCAAGTGCGGGCGCTTCGGTTTCGTTTCCGTTCTCATCGAGCAGCTGCACGTTAACGGCATAGCGTGGGTAAAATGCATCGCTGCCGCGTTCGCCCTCTTCTGTCGGTAATTCTGGCATGGCTACCACTTTACCCCACACGGGCAAATGATAATCGGCGGCGAGTTCTGGGAATATATTGGTGATGCGGCGCTTTTCGCTGCGCTCATCAGCTTTGGTTGCGGTCCATGTAATGGTCATGCTATCGCTTTCTAATTCGACTTGCTTGACGCGATGGCCATTCACCATGGCACCCGGTCGCATTGCAGGCATGGCCATTAATTGCCAACAGTTACTAAACTGCTTTTTGCTGAATCCTTGGCTGATTGGCAGTGGCTTGGATGGCCAGCGGCTATCTTGATAGCTGCCAACAAATATTTGGCCGTCGGGCTGTTGATACCAAATACAATCATCAATACCAAACACCCCGCTTAAACTGGCCAACAGCTGGTAACCCGTGCCTTGACTGGTAAAGTTGGGCACTTTGCTGTCGAGGTATGCGGCGCTGTCAGGGATCACAAAACTCAGGCCTGTGTCTGTGGCCAATTGGGTGATCACCTGGCGAAAAGTGGCATGACGAATATTAACCGGGCAATGCTCGGCTAATAGGCTTGATAGTTCGCGCGCCACAATACGGGTTGCGCCCATGCTGCTCGGTGTGGCTTTGGTGACATAACCGCTAAAGTAGCGCTGCAGTTTGTTGTTGTAGCCAATATCAAAGGTCACCACTTTGCCACGTGTCACCTCGCCTTGCACCTCAAAAACGGCGCGACCTGCTGATGACAGTTCAAGCACGACATGATAATCGGCAATGGCTAACACCTCAGTGCCAACGGTTAGGCGGTTGGTTAACTTCATGTAGGATCCCCAATCACGCTATCAACGCCCGACAAGAATTTTTCCATTGATGACACTTCCACTTTGGGCGCGGCCTCAGTAATAGCAGCGGTGGGGATCACGCTGGCGGTTTGCTCAGTGCCTTGCTCGGTACTGGCCTCGGTTTGCGTTTGGCGCTGCTCTGCCACTTCGGGAATACTTAAATATTCACGCAGCTGAAAGCTGACGTTCCACGCCAACAAGCTTGGGTGCTCTGGCGCGGTAATTTGGCCAAAAAACTTTACCTGGCGAATTTTAACTGAGCGGGCTAAATCAGAACCAATGCGCCAAACCGCACGATTGCCTGTTAAGTCTTTGGTTATCGCTAACTCAAATAAGCGCGATAACTGCGACTTATCAGTAAACGGAATTAAGCCGGTGATTTTAAGCTCTTTGGCTTTATCGCCCTGTTCACTGCTGGCCGTGCTTGAGCTTTGCCCCGACATATCTTGATCAACCAATTGCATTGAAAGCTGCACCTTACAGCTTTTCAAATTAATCAGTTCACCGTCTAACGCAATTTGGCTCATGGCTAGCCCCTTAAATGACTGACATTAGTTAGCGGTTGGCTTTTCTGGCCACTCGATGTCTGCAGGAGCTGTCACGCTTTGTGGCAGATCACGCAGCGCTTGCCGATATACGGTAAATTCTGCAACTTTGGCTTCGCTCAACGGGCAATCTTTTGTTTGAGTCCAATCAGAGCCCGCAATCAATTTATTGCGCACATTACGAATGTTTGACCATTGCAGCTCTAATACAGCATCATCAATGACACTTTGCGGTACGCCTGCAGCAAGCAACTCACTGCCACTAAAGTTAGTAAACCTTTTTCCATCGAATATTAAAGATATAGACATAACAGTTCCTATGCTAAGCAAATAGAATATTGGTCAATAAGTTGGTCGGTTCACCATCTGCGGCTAAAACAACACCTTGTATTAGCTCGGGCCAAGTATGGGTTTCAGGCAACGTACTAAGCCCAATTTGCAATGCAAATAAGTTAGTATTTATCTTTGCAAGATTATGATTTACAGCTGTTGGCGTAAAGATTAAGTCCGTAGATGATATTGCCAATACATGAATATCGCAGGCATGATTACCGCCCGAAAACAACATTAAATCACCAAGATCAATAACCATCGAGAATACAAATAGACGTGTTGCGTAATTATCAACTCTAGAGAAAAAAGCTGAATTTTCTGTGACATCACTAAAACCATCTTCTAATAAAGCAGTTCTAACAGTTCCAAACTTCAACCTAATTCGGCTCTCTCCATATTCTCTAATCCGTCCGGCTTTACCATCTTTAATAACTTGCTCCAGCACACCACCATTTAGTTGCACAATGATGCTCTTATCCCAAACTGCAATGTCACTGTCCACAATTACGATTTGGTCTGCCACAACATTAATTGTCGTCATACCAAATTCTGGTGACAACTGAATAGCACGAGACAGCGTTTGAACAGCCTTTACGCTGGTTTCACCATCATTACCATCATCACCGCTCACAACATCTAAATATAATGTTTTGCGCAAGTTAGTTGATATAGACTCAACCATTGCCAGATTCAAACGATCCACCACTTCATCCGCTTTAGCGTCAATCTCGCCCATCTTGCCCGCCACTTCCAGCGCTAACGCTTGGCTGGCGGTCGTTTGCGCATTCGAGGCCTGCACAACATTGCTGACCTCATTTAATAGCTCGTCAAGTTGTCCACTCATTTAGCTTCCTCCAGCAAGCGCACGCGCTCACTCAATGTTGTGTTCCAATGGGCATTTTTAACAATGCCTGTGTTGGCGTTAATAATGGCGCTGGCATTTACCAGCACACGGTTCTGTAAGTAGTCAATTTCGTTTGAATAGTCATACATCCACGATTCTGCCGTTACAGGGGTTGGCATGGCATCGGCTATGCCTTTATGCTCCAACACAAAGTTGCGGCTAATGGTGTTACCTTCAAGCGTATCGTCAGTTTTAATTTTTAACGTCACTGGCACATAGGCAAAAGCAATCAAGCTGTTGTCATGCACTAGACCAATCCAGTTAAACTCAAAATTGCCGATTTCAGGCAACAGCATTTGGCTAAAGGTCACCTTATTGTCATCAATAATGCCGTGCTTTAATGGGGCTGAACGATGCACAATATTGGCCGCTGATGGCATAGGCTCGTTTACGGGTTCATCGGTTTTAAAGTCGAGCCCAGGAATAAAGGCAAACACAAACTCATCAACAATAAAGCTTTGTGCATCGCCTACGGCCTGTGCAATGTATTGCTCGCCGTCGCTAGTTAGTCGTGCCATTGCTTTCTCCTTCGCTTATCGTTGAAATGGTTAATGTTTGAAAGTCATGGTTGGCTTCGGTTAGCGCCACACTGTTAACCACAAGCCTGACTGATAAATGGTCGTAACGGCGGCAGGTTCGGCCATAGCTGCGAATTAACTCAGACAATAACGCTTGGTTAGGTGCTATTTCGGTATCGTCAATTTCAATCGATATACGGTCCCAATCAAGCCCCGCTTGGCGCTCTCTAATGCTGGTTACTTCCAACCCAAGGCGGTGCATGATGGCGATAAAGCCTTGCTTGCTGCCTGCGTCTTTTGCGTTAACAAATGCGTAAGCCACTCGCTTGCGATACAACCACAATGGCTCGTCATTAAAACGGGTAATTGAGCGTTCCCATGCCAACAGGTTAAGCACTTCAACCGAGCAGGTTAGCGGGTCTTTTTGCACTAGCACCCGTAAAAACCAACCGCGTACCCGTTGCCAAAAAGCTTGCAGCCCAGTGGTTAACATGGCGGGCTCTTGGGGTTCAGTTGTGGTGGTAATGGTTTCACCATCCATCCACCATGGCGCTTTTATGCTGGGTAACTCTGGGGTTTTATCGCTCATTAAATTGCCCCGCCATTGTTGAGCGTTAGGCTATTAATGCGTGGCAATGTCAGGCCATTAGCTAGATCATCATTTTGCCAACGCAGACTTTTTAGCTGCGGCAACATGGCACTTAATTCGTTACTTAATGTTGAGAACACAAACACGCTTTGGGGGAATGTTCTTGTGAGTGTGGGGTGTTGGTCGGACTCTCGAAATGCTGCACGAATACGCGATTCAAGTTCAACTTGCAGCGCGGTTATTTCATCGGCGTCAAGTTCAGTGCTATGCCAAAATGTCATCACTAAATCAGTGTTGCTGCCTGCAATGGCCATCGCTTGAAGATCATCGCCATGGCCGTGGTAACCTTGGCCGTTAATATAGTGGTTAATGTCGTTAATTAAGGCTTGCGGCGTTTCGCCGACTTCCATCATGACATGGCAATTGGCGGTGCCAGCTCCACGCGGCGCGTCATGTTCAAAATAGAGTAAGTCGCTACGAATGCCGGAAAAAGTAGATATGGCTGCGCGGTAAACAGCATCAATATGATAACTGCCTACTGAGGCAAACTGATCACGTACACGCAGCGCCAGTTCGTCGTCGGTTTCTTTGTCTGCGCCTGCCTTGGTGATCCAATCTCCGACATTACTTACCGATTCAACACCTGCCACAGCTTCGGGCAGCACATAGTAATATCCCTCGCCTAAGTTATAACCCGCACCTGTTGCGGTGGCTTCACATAAAATTGGCTCGCTCAACGAACCTGCGGGGATCACCACATCAGCAATCACTATTAAGTTATAAATAGCACCTAATGCGCTGTCACTTTGCACCACAGTGCCTGCTTTTACCCACACTGCCGCGCTAATGTCTGATTTGGTAAACGTAATATAGCCTTGGGTTTGGGCGGCTAATTTACGCTCTAATCCCACGTCCCACGCTTTAAGTTCTAAATATAATTCAGTGGCTGTGGCAGCAAACATGGCGGGCAACACATGGTTAGCCAATAGGGTTTTAATCAGCCATAGCACAGGGGTGACCACGCACGCTGAAAACAAGTTCCAAAAGGGTGACATGGCACTGTTGTTACTGATAATAGAATTTGCAGCCGTTACATCGGCCTCTAACAACGCAGTCACGGCCGTGGCCGTTAATGGCACGCCATCGCTTTCTAATACGCTTTCAAAATCAACTTGGGGGCGTGACATGTTAAACCTCTGTGGTTATTACGCCAAAATCATAGGTAGTGGCGGTGATCGTAATAAGTTCAGCGGCGGTTGTATCGAGTTCGATAGTCCCTGGCACTAAACGAGTATCGGTTTCAATTAAGAGCTCTATTTCGGTGTACACATCACTGCGCAATGTGGCGCTACGCTGGGCCAGCAATTTAGTCACTAGACCTGATTCCATCAGCAAGTGCTTTATGTCTTGCGCAATGCTCGAGCGGGTATCGGTTAACTGCGGCTGCGCACCAACATCAATTGATAACGCACCCTCTACAATCAGCAAGTCGCTGTACTGGGCAAGTTCACTCAT
Source organism: Shewanella sp. GutCb (assembly GCF_002836135.1). Taxonomy (NCBI): domain Bacteria; kingdom Pseudomonadati; phylum Pseudomonadota; class Gammaproteobacteria; order Alteromonadales; family Shewanellaceae; genus Shewanella; species Shewanella sp. GutCb. The sequence continues at coordinate 113,432 of NZ_PJBL01000018.1, forward strand.
CCGGTCATTAACTCCCGTTGTTCTGCAACTTCAGCAAGGCTAAAGTTTTTCGGTGGGTTTTTAATAATCACATCACCAAAGGTTAACGTTTTGCTGTTTGATTGCGTGGCTACGCGGTTGGCCTTAGCACTCATTGCCGCTTGCTGGTTAAATTGCGGTTTAATGGTGTTTGCCATGGGCTCATTAATCACCGGCTTAACGTCAAGTTGCTGAGTTAATGCGTCAGGCTTTAACGGCGTGGGTAAATATTGTTGCTGCGCGGTAATTGCTGGAGGTGTTACTGACTGCAAGCTAGGTGGCACAGCGCCCGCATTCAACCAAGGGCCATTCATTGGTGCCGCGATCCTTCCATCATTGGCAGCACTTTGCTGCATCCACGTTGGCACCGCTTGTTGATTGTGGTTTTTAAGCACATCGGGAATGGTCGATTGCAACGCTACTTGGTCAACATCGGCCATAATCGGTGTGACATCGATATCAATACCTGGCAGCATATTTAACTTGTCGGCTATCCAGCCCCAAGTCTCGGCAAATGTCGCTTTAATGCCATCCCACATCGATGAGAAGAAACTACCGATATCGACAGCTTTACCGACCAAATGCTGCACCCAAGCATCGTTAGTAAACCAACTGATTAAGCCATTCCAAGCAGTACTGACAGCCTCAAATGCCCAAGTAAAGCCATCAACAATGCCTGTCACCGCCCAATTAACGATGCTAACTAACCCGCCAATTCCATAAGCAATGACACCAAAGACTGCCGCCCATACTCCGCCCATGATTTTGAGGTTAAACACCACAACATCGAGTAAAAAGTTCGCCAGGGGTTTTAGCGCGCTAAACACGGTGGCAACGATACTAAAAAAGCCACCAAACACGCTCATTACAATACCGCCTAGGGTTTTAAGTAACCCAGCAATGGCGTCAACCGCAAACAAAATCGACTCACCCCATGCGGTGCCTACCATCATGGCGCGAAGATCATCAAAGTAGTAAACGGCTAAGCCAACCACGCCAATCAGTGCAGCAATACCTGCGACCACTAAGCCTACAGGGTTGGCATACATGGCAATATTCACTGCTAACATCATGCCTCGCAGTGATGCCATACCCGAAGTAAGTACCGCATTAATGCCCGCCCATGCCATTGCTGCCACGCCGTAGGTGGTCATGGCCATTTTGCCCACGCCCATCATCACAGTGAATGCACCACCTGCTGCGACTAAACCAAGAATGGCAATTGCGCCATAGCCGAGCACGCGAGTTAAGTTAGGAAATGTTTGGGTAAACCACAGTACATCTTTGCCCATGTCAGCAATCCAGCCAACAAACTGATTAAAGGCAGGCAACACCGCCGAGCCGAACGCGGCGCGAATAACGAACCAGCTTTGGGTTAGCCGTTCGCTTTGGTCGGTCATAGCTGCGGCCATCTTTTCAGCTTGGCCCATGCCTTTTACATCACCGAGTTTATTGATAGAACCCGCTAAACCATCAATGTTCCCCATTAATAATTTAACGGTGGCAACCGCCTCTTGTGAGCCAAAGGCTTTAGCCAGTGCATCACCTTCGGCAACGTCTAGTGTTTCGCCGTACTTACCTTTAATCTTGTTAAGAATATCCACCATGGGCAGCATGGTGCCTTGGGCGTCAGTAAACTGCAGGTTTAACCCTTCTTGCGCTTTACCCACTCCCGCTAAAAACGCTTTGTATTTTGTGCCTGCTTCGCTGCCTGACATAGTGGCTTGTAAGGTGCCGAGAATCGCCATCTGCTCATGCATGCCAATGCCAGCACTTTGCGCTTCCGCGCCAATGGCCGTAAAGGCGCTCGACATTTCTGCGCCCGTGGTTTTGAACGCCTGCACAGCTGTGGCCGTCATGCCTGTGACTTGGCTAACCCAGTCACTTTTACCCATGGCATTAGCATCATTTTTAAAGATACCGTACATGGTGCCCATGTAGTTGGTAATGGTGGCGGCATCGGCCTTGGTCGCGGCGGCAAGTACGTTTGAAGCGAGGGTGAATTGCGAAAGATCCGAGTCATTCAGCCCTTCAATCGCTGATTGAATGTCATAGCTTGAGCCCACAAAGTCAGTGGCAGATTTGCCATACTTAAGCGCATATTCGTAACTAGTATCGGTTAATTGCTTAAGGGCCGATTGGCGCACCCCAAGTGATTTAACCTCGCCTAATGCGCGGTCCATTTCAATGGCGGGCATTAATGCGCTTTGCAGTGCATAACCACTGGCAGCAATACCTGCAATACCCGTGGCCATTTGCATGGTTCCGGCTTGGTAGTTAGACGCGAGCCCACTAAATTGTTGGGTAATTTTGGCAATAGGTTTAGTGATCTGGTCAACTAAACCCACGGTAAACATCAGTGGTTTTGGTAAGCTCATTAGTGATCACTCTCCCCTATGTTACTCATTCTATTTGCCGCCAAAAGCCTTATTTACACCGTTTGCTGTGACCACCTCTAGGCTTTCAAAGTGGTTTTTGTGTAGCCACAGCGCACGGGCAATTGACTGTTCAGTGTCATCTTCATGGGGCAACTGTTGCCGCCGTATTGCTAACATTTGTTCAAACTGGTTATTGTCAATTGACTCAACCAGCGCCTTTATTTTTTTACGGCAATGTCCAGCTCTGGCGCGAACTCACCTTTCAGAGCACCTGCAATTTGCACCTCGGCACCCGGTGATGCATCAAGCAAGGTTTTCAAATCGTCTTTTTGGGTTTTATCAATTGAGCGCATGGCAAAGTTATGCGATGCACCGCAGACTGAACCGCCACGCGATACGCTATCAATAAAATCTGAATGGTCATTGGCGGTTACGTTAAAAATAAAGTCGGTGTTACCAATGGTTAAAGTCACTGTCTTTTTCATGCTGTTTGTCCCTTTGATGTTGTTTTATCTGTTTCAACAACGCCTGATTTCAAGCGCTGTTGTTCAAGTTCTTTTTGCGCTACTTCAATGTTGATGAGGTGCAGCGCCTTATCGCGTTGATCGCGTCTTGCTTGATACAGCCAGTTAATAGCAAATGTCAGCAGTGCAATAAAAATACCGAGTAAAATAGCTAATTCGTTTAAGGCTAAAGCACCACCGCCTACACTAAAAAGTGATGATGAGTAACTGGCAACACTGAACGATTTCTGAGTGCTGATATCGCTAATGTGGCTTATCGTGTTGCTCATCTCGTTTGTCCTTAATCCAGTCATTCATCGCTTTCCAATCCACATTGCAGCGCGCTAATTCGGCTATCAAAGCCTGTGAGTAATAATATAAATCTAAGTTTGTACTGCCTTGATATTCAGCCACTCGACAAAAACTGTTCAGTTCCGTTGGCGGTAATACATACTTTGTCTTGTTGATGGTCACTGTTCGCACAATAGGCGGTGTGCTTGAGCAGCCGGTTAAGCTCGCTAGGCACAGCACTATTAGCCCAATTGTTAATTGCTTCATCATTTGCGGCTCCAAGTATTAGGTTGGTGTCTTCAAGCGTTACCGCTGCGGCTCTGTCCACCTGTCCACGTTCATGCTCACGTTGGCTGATAATTGAAACGGTAAATGCAGCATCAATGAGCAACTTTGCTTTTTCTTGTTCTGCAATAATTAAGTCAGCAGTTACACCGTCTAAATCACTTTGCAGTAACGCTAATGACGCTTGCGCGTTCGACAGCTTAGTTTTAGTTGTGGTTAGCGCTGAACGGGTTGATGCCAAGCTAATGCCTGCAACAACTAAGCAAAAAAGCAGGGTGGCAATAATCACCATGCTGATATTGTCTTTAATCGTTTGAAACATTCACAATCTCCTTTAAACACAATTGGCGCTCAGACTCACGACGGTTTACCAAGCCCTGCAGCTTTTTACCTTTGGCATAAATCCAGCGGCTTAATTGATTACATGCACCGACTCTGTCACCCGCGATCAATTTTTTACGTAATGTCGAGCGGCTAAAGTTATTAGCACCAACGTTATAAATGAAACTCAAATAAGCAGCGTGTTCACTTGGTGTGATATCAGCAGGAACCATGCTCAACAACTGCTTGTTATAGACTTCTAAATCACTGGCCAACATTGCCAAACATTGTTGTTGAGTGTACGTTTGCCCCAGTTCAACATCCGCGCCCGTCTTACCAAAGCAAGCGGTAACAATGCCAACAGGATCAACATAAGAACCTAAAATCAGTCCCTCTTGCTGTGCAACCATCGCACCACCTGTAAGCAATGCACCTGACAAACCAATCGACACTAACAATGGTTTAAATTTACTCATCGCTTTTTCTCGCTTAAGGTTTGGCAAGCAATGCAAAGTTGCACACCTGGTACCGCTTGCTGTCTTGCTTGGCTAATATCGTCACCGCATTCAATACAGTGACTTGCGCTGGGCGCTGCAGGTTTAGCATTTAGGCGGCAAGCATTCGCTCTGGCCTCTGCTCGCGCTTCGTGTCTTACTGCTAAATCTGCATCATCCATTGGCTAATCCTTATTGAACGATGTGTTCAATTTCATCAGGGCGCAGGTACGGCACGCCGTTGATATGTACAAAATCAGGGCTAGTGACATCAAACGGAATTTTAAACAGGCTAGCGCTACCGCCCTTTGGATCGATATCGAGCAGATCACTTAACTTGATTCGGCACCCAAAACACTCAACCTTCATTTCGTCTTGTGACGTCTTGGCGTAAAACTGAAAGTCAAAGTTTTCCATTGCACGCCACGCACCCGCAGCTTTGGCTTGTTGGCTGATGAGGGCAAAGTTAGCCGCGTTAACAGTGATTTCACCGTTTGCGGCAACATCGCCATCAACGGCCCCATCGGGCACTCCGCCCGTTTGTGACACGCCACTGTTATCAGTGATAGTCACCGAGGCACTATCGACCTGCACTTGGGTATCACCCATGTGTATTCTAAAATTCATTCCGGATAAACGCATGTTGCTTGCTCCTCAGATACGTTGCGTGAGTCTTAGTGCTTAAAGCACGCTAAGATCCAACATAATATTTACGGTGATTGATTTAGGGCTGTTATATGGGCGTACGACCATGGCAATAGTCACCTTGGTTTTGCTTATCCATACAATGGCAATATCGCCATCACGCGGCGGCGTAATATCACCCGGGAACGGCACCCCATTAACGGTGGTGGTTTTGCTCATGGCGCGCAGTGGCTTCATAAAGTAGCTTTTATGCAGCTCAATGCTGGCAGGGCTAGAGTTCAGTATGCGGTTAGCGACACGTAAGATGGCGCGAACGCGCACTTCGCGACTGGCTTTGTGGACCACGCGCAGATTTTCAATCACTTGATAGTCACCGCCCACCACATCTAACGTTGAGCCGTCACCCCAGTAAACACCCGCTACATCGGGGTACCACTGCGGCACACTCAAACGCACTTTGGCTAAGGTGTTAAGCGTGGCCAGCGACAACGGTGTGCTAGCCGAATCAACCGGCATAGCACCAAGGCCAGCAAGCGCACCCGTAGCAACACGCATCGGTGAATCAGCAATACTCACACTGCGATTACATAAGCGGCCAGCAAGCACACCCACGTTATTACCGTTAAGTTGTGGCACTGGCACCGCTAATGGCAGCGCTAGGCCTGCAACCAGGGTGGTAAGTTTGGCTTCATACTGCGACCATGTTTCACTGCTGTCGTCGATACCTGGCAATGCAACAATGACACTGCACCAACGGCCATGTGAGCCTTGCAGTGCCAGAACTAAATCTGATGCAGCGCTAATCGCAGCTGCAGTGGTTTGCACATCACAAACCACCAAGGTTTCAAAGCTCTGCACCTCGTTGGCATTGCTAACAGCAGTGTCGAGGGTTTCATCAGCGGCTAGCGGATACGCTGCCGCCGTCCAGTTTTGGCCTGCATTAAGCTGCGCAGCAATCAGTTGTTCACGTAAATGGCTATCAGCAAACATCGATTCAAGATCGCTTTGGGCAGTAAGTGAAAATAGCTGAGTCGCTTCGTCAGCGTGTCCCGCTAAACCTGCAAACAAAAAGTGGCGTTCGACGCCGTCGACCTCACCCTGTGCTTGGTTTTGGTTGTTTACGGTAACGGTACCTAGTGACATGGGGTTATCCTCTTGTTTGACGTAATAGTTTGGCTAATTCGGTTTGCACATTGGCAGACGTATCGCCTAAAAATGGGCGCGGTGATACTTGAATATCCCAGCTTGATTCCGCTTTGGAGTTGCGCAATGTGCGCAGCACTAACCCCGCTTGGCCAAGGGTCATCTTGTCCATAATCTCGGTGATAGTTGCGCGGCGGTAACGGTTACCTTTTCCTTTACGGGTTTTATAACCTGCCCTTGCCAGTGCTTTAGCTTGGCGGCGAGTGCACGGCCCTTGGTAATCAGGGACGCCATTGCGTTTTTTAGCTTGTTTTGCGGTATATTTTTCAATACCACCCTGTTGCTGAAAAGCAGCTACTCGACCTGTTTGTGGCGACTGATGCTTAAGCTCTAAGCGGTTAGCACTTTTGACATAGGGCTCTAATCGACGGGCCATCTTTTTAAGCATTTTGGCTTTACGGCCATCGGCACGTGCTGCAAATTTATGCCCGTTCACCGAGCTTTGGCTGCTAATGCGTTTGCGTGCTTTAGCGCGCTCAAAACGACCTAGCGTTTTTAAAATACGCACCCGCTTATTAGCAGGTAATGCCAATAGGGTTAATTGGTCTTTTACCGTTAATGCATTACGGCTGTTGGGTGTGATGGTTAAGCCGCTCATGCGTCACCCGCCATCGATACGTGGGTTTCAATACTGTCAGCAATGTTGAGCGGCACCAGCGACACGCGGTAACGGCCACCGTTAAATTGCACGGGTCCCGTTTCGTCGGCTATCAGCTCAATATCATCAATCAGTTCAACCTCAATCAATACAGTGGTGGTGTCTTTGCTTTCCATATCAATATCGATATCAGGATCCGCTAAATCGTAAACATCACGGGGCCAGTCACTATCAAGCAGGTAAGCCGCCACCATGGCGAGTAAGTTGTACGGGTTGATTTTGCGGTGCGGAAACTTTTCAAGTGCTATCACTGCGCTGTGCTTCCACTTCGCGACCTCATAACCGCCAGCACCTTTATCTTCACCGCTTAGTATTAACGTGCCGCGTTCTTGCCAAGCATCAATATTGTTGGCTTTAATCACAGGTGACAGGCTAGCGAGTAAAAACTCGGTTAACTGCTGCAGCTGCGTCTTTGTTTGTGGCGTGCTTTGTGAGCTAGTTTGCGCGGTCATATTGAATGCACTCCCGCGCGGCCAAGGCCAAGCAGCAAGCGAACACTGCGATTAGATTGCGCTAGCATCACATCTTGTTGGTCTGGGCTGTCAGCTTTGTTATTACCGGCTTCTTTTTGATCAACCGCAGAAAAATAGCCCAACAAGTCGGCATGAGAGCGGGCATAAATAGCCGCGCGGTAAATGCTAACTTGCTGCTCACTGAAATCAGGAACCAGACTGGCGTCTAGGGCAAAAGGGACATCCTTGTCGGGCGCTGCAAAGTTATGTAAATGCGGGTAACCCCATGGCGTAACGAGGCGGTGAAGCTGTTGAGGTGCCATGTAGTCAATAATTTGCTGCTGCACTTCGGCAACACTGCGGTTAAGTGAGTCGGCAAGCACGGCTTCTGCAAAGGTTTCAGGTATGCGCCGGTGATCGCGAAACTCCAGCGTTGACAGCGCAGGCCAGCCAGAATCGGCATCAATAGCGATACTGTCTTGTGCTGCTGCTTCAAATCCGAATCCGCTCATGCTGTTCTCTCAAGTGCCGTTTGGCTGTTAATCACAACTGATAAATTAGGTTCAGTGCAGTTGGCGTCACAGTGGTTTTTTAGCGGTCGCCCGTTAAAACACTCAGCCAGTGCACTGGAGGGTTGGGAGTCGGTCCCTTGCGTTAAGTGCCTTGCTCTTGAGAGCCATAGGCTTCTAACGCACGTATTCTCATTTCAATTTTGTTGCGTACCGTTTTTACCTGGGCATGCTTATGCAAGCTGGCGGCTTTTTCGAGCAAAGTATCAGCCTGCTGCAAGCGATCAATGTCGCCCACTTGCGTTGGCTTAATGTCGCCATTGGTGGTGCGCAGTAACGCCAAACCCGCGAATTTGTAATACTTAGCCGTGATTTGTTCAGATAATTTCCAGTCGTTAATAACGCGGCTAAACACCTGGCTAAAATAGGGCTCAATGCTGTGGCCGTTTTCCGCTTGCACTTCTGCCCAGTCAAATACAGCATCGCTAATAAAGCCTGCCCATTGGCGGCGAATGGCGCGTGCCATAGGTTGCTGTAACTCAATGGCTTTGAGGCCGAGTTCGATGCCTTGGGCGAGATCATCAATGTCAAACAGCCAAATAATGCAGTAAGCAAAAATAGGGTTATCATCAACTTTGTCCTTTTCAATTGCTGCTAAATACTCAGTGACAATGGGTAACCATTTCGGCAATAACACATCACGTTTATGAGCGACTTTATCCGCCCGCCTTGCAAAAACTTTGAGACGTTTTAAATCGGCCTCTAACGCGACTAGCTGCAAATGCAGACTCGGCGCATGCTGCGCGTCACCCGTTAAGCTGACTTGTTCGAGTTGCTTTTGGCTTTGTCGTTCTTCGCGCCAGGCGAGGATTTTGGCGCCGCCGACGGCTTTTTTAATTCGGTGGTCGCTTCTTTAAGGTCAGCTGTGACATTGGCAATATCATCTGCGCTGTAAGCCAAATCGCTGGAGGCTTCGCTAACATCACTTGCTGCTGTATCGATGGTTTCAGCGGCTTGGTTGACGTTATCAGTCGCGAGCTCCACGTTTTCAGCAGCAGCGTTAACACTGTCAGCGCTATCGCTAAGCTCGGTATTGATTTCACTAATGTCAGTAATTTGGCCCTCGCTATCAGTGGTCACTTCTGCCATGACGCTTTTGTCTTCACCCGCGGCAAGATCTACGTGCATTTCAACAAATCGGGCTTTTTGCTCAACAGCAATATGTGCCTTTTCGATAGCTTCGGATTCTTCGCAGCCGAGCAGTTTGGCCAGTAGCGTTAGTGCCTTAACTTCTTTGGCTTCTTCTGCTAGCCCAGTTAATGTATTCACTAAATTAATGCCAGTTTTAGCAACTGTTTCTGCAAACTGTTTTCTGCTGGCTTGCTTAGCTTTATCAGCTGCGCGGCGTTTTTTAAAATTGGCAATAGCACTCATAGCAATGTCCCTGTGAATTCTGGTTCTAATGTAAAAAGGTCAAACGGCAAAGAGGGTTCAGGCACTCAGTGAGTGCCTGACAGTGGCTAGCCCTTAAGGCTGTGCACCAATCGTCATTAACGCTTCGTCAACCGAGGCATACGCTTCATATTCTTCAATCGCATAACCTTCGTTTCGCCAGTACTTATCTTCATGCTGTTTGCGGTCTTCGCTGTTTTCAGCCTTACGTGAAGAGGTATTTTTCTGGGTGTAAAGATGCAAGTTAGAAAGCGGCGTAACCACGATGCGTTTGCCAGGGAAGAACGGTGGTGTGTAGGCTTTCAAACCGCCAATTCCCTTATCCATTTGCTGGGCAGCTACTTTTTCAGTGGGTTTGTCAGCAAGATTCATCATCTTGATTTGCGCGGCAGCGATTAAGTCACTGCCAACCAACACAACTAAGCGCGGGTCGTTTCGTATTGATGGATGAATAAGTGATAAGCGCAGGTCAGTCACAATCGCATCGAGTGTTTTATACTCGTTTGATTTTAAGGCTTGAACGTCAGCATCAGGGTTGAAGTAAATCATTTCACCCATTACTTGGTCAGGTGCGTTTTCTTTAACTAACTGCTGCCAACCTTTGTTAACGTCTTCGCCGTTAGGGTTTGCATCTGGGTCGGTGTCACCAACAGCAATTGATGTACCATTGAAACCAATGCGGATCATATCAAGTGCAAATCGCTTGGTAGCATTGTCTTTCATTAATGTTAAAAACTGCTTTGGGTTACCGCTGTTTGCCCAAGTTGAAAGTAGATTCCACTTTAACGCTGCAACCGAATCTGTTTCAGTAAGTGCGAAAGTCGAAGCTTGAATGCTTTGACCGCTACTAAATCGACCATCTGCTTTTCGACCAGTGGCAATACCATAGTCACCCACTTTAACCACTTGGCCTTGCAGTTGATCAACTTGTAGCGTGGTGATCATGCCTAAAAAATCAACTGACTCTAGTAATGCACCGCGCAGCTTAATTTCAAGTGGTGCACTGACATTAAATTGTTTAGTTGCATCTGCTACGCCATAGGCTTTTGCTATTCCCGCTGAATAACTCGGTAGCAATTTCGCGGCTTCGGCGTTTAATACTTGCATTTGACTCATAGTGCTGTTTTCCCGTTCTGAGATCCGTTAAGGCGTTTGTTGCGCGCCAAGTTAAATAAAGCTGATGCTGTCACCCAAGCCAGCAGGATCAGGCTCTTGCCCGCCTTGCTCAACGCTTAACGCTGTGAACTGGGTTTCCATACCTTCAACTTTATTGGTCAATCCGGTGATCAAGTCACTCAAGGTGCCAAACTGTTTAGTTATGTCAGCGTTAACCACTTCAGGTGTTACCGTCGCACCTGGTGCAGATTCTTCTTCTGCTGGTGCTACCGCGCTAAACTTTTCAATTTTTGTTTCGATGTCACCAATACGGGCACCAAAGGTTTCAAGCTGGCCAGTCAAAAGGGCAAATTGTTCTTTGTTCATGGGTTCTTCCTCAGAAGTGTCGGGTGCCTGATGCGGCGAGTTAGATGTAAAGAATTTTCTCAAAAGGCTGTAGAGGTGCTTTTCTTGCTTTGGCTCTTCGTCACTCTTATCAGCTGCATAGCTAATAACCAACTGCTCAGGCGCACCATATTGGTGAGTGTCAAAACGTTCTTTAGTGGCAAACTTAAGGCGCTCTGTACCCAGACTTGCGGGTTCATCGGTAACGCCAAGACCTGTAAGGTAGGCTTTACCTGATTTTGCAAAATCAGGATCAACTTCAATAGAGGTAAATACTTTCTGGTCTTGCTCGTTGGCCTGCACTAGCTGCGCATTCGGGCTTAATCGGCCAAATAGTACTAATTTTTTATCGTCATTTTCTTCGGTTTTAACCTCTAACACATCACCCCAAGCGCCATACCAACGGCGATGTTCAGGCCAAATGCGGGCACTATAGGTTTCTACGTTATAAGTTTCAGCAATGTCGACTAACCACTGGCGTTCAATAGGGACATTACGAAATGTATTTCCCTCTGTAGCAATGCGTACCCAGTCTGTTTTTAATTGGCTCATGACATTTTCCGCGTAATGATAAAAAGAAAATTGAGATTAGGACTGCAGCATAGCCAGATGGAATGGCGCTGACACTTGGTTTCATTCTGAGCAATTCGGATCTAGGTCGTTATCCGAATCTAGCCGAACAAAAGTCCGTTATAGGCTTGGAATAGTTGAATACACTGCAGAAAGTTTTCATTTATACGAGTGCACTTTTAGCCCTATGGCTTATTCTCCCGAACTACGCGAGGCCGCAAAAAGGCTCTATTTAAGACGCTGGACGCCAGATGAAATACGCTGCGAACTTAACTTGCCTAACACGCGGGTGATTTACTTTTGGGCAGAGAAATACAGCTGGCGCGATATGCTGCGCGAAGAGGAAGTTGACGAGGCCATTGCACGGCGCATTGTGATGCTGACTGACATTCAAGATAAGTCAGGTGGGCAGATTAAAGAACTCGACATGCTGATTGAAAAGCATGTAAAGCTGAAAAAGCAGCGCATGATCAGTGAGGGGCATTCGTTCGGACCTAATGCTAATAACAGTGCTAAAAGCAATAAAGGCAGTAAGAACAATAAAGGTGGCGATCAGCAAAATGATTCAGCACCAAGTCAGCGTAAAGGCCGTAAACGTAAGAATGACGTTAGCCATTTAACTGCAGAGGACTTTGCCGCTTGGTTCGCCTCTTTATTTGAATATCAAAAAGTGATGCACGAAAACCTGCATCGGCGTATTCGTAACATTCTTAAATCTCGCCAAATTGGTGCTACCTATTACTTTGCAGGTGAAGCATTCGAGCAAGCAGTATTAACCGGGGATCCGCAAATATTCTTGTCGGCTTCTCGCAGTCAAGCTGAAGTGTTCCGCACCTACATTGTGCAAATAGCGCAGCAGTTTTTTGAAATTGAATTAACCGGTAACCCCATCGTATTGCACACCGCCCATGGTGATGCAGAGCTGCGGTTTTTAAGTACTAACAGCAAAACCGCCCAGAGTTACCACGGCCATGTGTATGTCGATGAGTACTTTTGGATTGGTAAGTTTGATGTGCTCAACAAACTGGCCTCTGCCATGGCCACCCATAAGAACTGGCGCAAAACCTACTTTTCAACCCCATCAACCAAAGCCCACCCTGCTTATTCATTTTGGACTGGTGATCACTGGCGACAAGGCAGAGCTGAGCGCGAAACCGTAGAGTTTCCCACCTTTTTAGAGATGCGCGACCGTGGCCGAATATGCCCAGATAAACAGTGGCGTTACATCGTCACCATTGAAGACGCCCTTGCGGGTGGCTGTGAGCTGTTCGACATCGAGGAGCTGCGCGACGAATACAACGCCGATGATTTTAATAACCTGTTTATGTGCATCTTTGTTGATGATGCCGACAGCGTATTTAAATTCAGCGACCTTGAAAAGTGCATGGTTGATGCTGCCCGCTGGCAAGATCACAAACCTAAAAATGCACGGCCGTTTGCGAACCGTGAAGTGTGGCTTGGCTACGACCCATCACGAACCCGCGACAATGCTGCATTAGTGGTGGTGGCACCAGGTGAAAAGAAAGGCGAAAAATTCAGAGTACTTGAAAAACACTATTGGCGTGGCTTGAACTTTTCTTACCATGTCAGTGAGATCCAAAAAATCTATGCCCGCTATAACGTCACCTATATTGGCGTTGACACCACCGGCATTGGTGCTGGGGTATTCGACTCGATTGCAACACTGTACCCACGTGAAGCCACCGCCATTCATTACAGCGTATCGAGTAAAAGCCGCTTAGTACTCAAAATGATTGATGTGATTGAGGGCGGTCGCCTTGAATGGGACGCCTCACACAAAGACATTGCCATGAGCTGTTTATCTATCCGCCGCACAGTCACCGAGTCGGGTGGCGCTATTACCTTTAAAGCCAGCCGCGACAACACCACGGGCCACGCTGATGTGTTTTTTGCCATCAGCCATGCCGTTATTAATGAACCGTTAAACCACGCACATCAAAGGACATCCACATGGTCGATGCAACACTAACTGCCGCCAACGACGAAACACACATTGATGCCGAAGCAAAGTCGCCAGTGGTGTTCAGTTTGCCCGAAACCGTGATGCCAAATATGTGGCTCACTGATTACGACTCACTGTATTACAACGACAGTGACGGCTACTGGGAACCGCCCGTTGATAGACATTTACTGGCCAACTTAACCCGCCGTAATGCACAACATGGCGGCATAGTGCAAAGCCGCGCCAATATGGCGGCAAGCCGTTTCACCTCTGGCGGAATGAGTGCCCAGCAGGTAACTGCAACCTTTTTAAATTTAGTAAAATTTGGTGATGTGGCACTGCTTAAAGTCCGTAATGGATTTAGGCAAGTGGTGCGTTTGTTCCCGCTGCCCAGCTACCGCACCCGTGTCGCTGGCGATGGTGGCGCCGTGGTGCTTGAGCGTGACAGCAATGTAAAACACTACAAAGCCAAAGACATTATTTGGGTGCGCCAATATGATGATGTGCAACAAATTTATGGTTGCCCCGATTACCTCGGCGGATTACAAGCTGCGCTGCTCGGTGAAGATGCGACTATGTTTCGCCGTAAATACTTTATTAACGGCGCGCACATGGGCTTTATTATGTACGCCACAGACCCTAACCTAGACCCAAATGTTGAAAAGGATTTGCAGGATAAAATCCAAAACAGTAAAGGCGTGGGTAATTTCAAATCATTATTTGTGAATATCCCCAATGGTAAAGAAAAGGGACTGCAGATCATCCCTGTCGGTAACTTTGAATCAAAGGATGAATTTGGCAATGTTAAAACGGTCAGTTCGCAAGATGTGTTTAACGCCCATCGTTTCCCACCCGGCCTTGGTGGCATGGTCCCTATTAACACGGCAGGCTTTGGCGACCCTGAAAAATACGAAGTGGTTTATTTTAAAAGTGAAACCAAACTACTGATTAATATTCTGGTCGATGCCGTGGCCCGTGATGCTGAGGTGGGTGATAAGTTGCAGTTGGTGTTTGATTTGGAGTGAATAAATATGAAGGCTACTCATTGTAGCCTTTATCACAAACTCAAATTCTAAAAAGATTTCTTACTCCTAAACCTATTAAAAACAAAAAAACAAAAGAGAAAAAACCATGAGACATCATTAGTAAATTAAAATATTCTGGCAGCAAAGAACCACTAAATAAATTTTCTATACTATGTACTCTTACATCTTTACTTATAGCAATAAATGGTAAAGTGTTAGCGGTAACAAGTTCGATAGAGCAGCCTAAGTTCGGCCATGTAAGGCCACTAGTAAAAACTATGATTGAGCTAGTAGAAAACATTAACAAAATCAAAAAAGCTAAAGGTCTAAAAATACTCTGACCATAATTACTGGTTATTGAAAATATCATATCTAAAATAGATCTAAAAAAACCAAAGCTATTCCATCTTTTCGCCCTCATTTCATCGGCATTAAATCTTAGGGCGGATTGATGATCTTTATTTATTTCAGAAATTTCTTTTAAGCGTCTAATCCTAGAAGCATCATTTTTATCTGTGGATCTCTTAATCCAATCACCACTCCGTTGCAATTTGAAATACACATCATTTAGAGACAAGTGACTTGATGTTTTAGAGCTAGTTAGATCAGGAATGCAATTATCCCAATCGTGTATTTGAAGAGACTTTTCAAATATTGAAGCATTTAACCCGATCAAACATTGCTTGTTACTGTACAACTGACTGAATTCCACACTCGACTTAAAATGAACATTTGAGAAATCAACCGTACTTGAATTCATCTTTAAATTCATAAATTCAGCACGACCATCACCAAATGTTGAATCACAAAAACTTATGTATGAACCATTTACACTTAAATTCTCCAATGAAAAAATACCATCTCCGAATATAGCATTGTCAGATAGTAATGGGCCGTTCTTTAAATCAATAAATGACAACATTATATTACCACGTTCAAATGTTGAGTAGGATAAATCAAGCCCAAAATAACAGTCGATATGACTTAATTCAAAATCACCTTTACCAAAATCAACCTCAGTAAAATCAACTTCTCCATTAAACACACAGTCTCTAATATAAACGCCACCACAACCAAATATCGCATGATTAAAATTTAGATTATTAGTAACTTTGTTACTTTCAAATAAGAAATCACCACCACCAAAATTAGCGTTTTTAAACGAAATGTTATTAGAGTTAGAAATATCTTCAAAGACAATATTTCCAGTGTCAAAATTAGCATTCACAAATGTTACAGATGAATTCGTAAACTCTGTATTCCGAAAACTGACATCACCTTCGTCAAATGAAGCACCATCAAAACAAACCTTTAAACCTAAAAATTTAGTGTTATTGAAGCTGACTTCTCCCTTATCAAATACAGCTAAAGAAAAGCAAGCATCTTCATGAAAAACTGTACCATTAAAACTTACTTCCCCCTTAGGGAAATGTGCTCCATCAAAGCAAGCAACGCCATAAAATATGGCATCAATGAATGATAATTTAGCACTATAGAAAAGTGACCCGTTAAATAAAGTTTTCCCTTTGGGAAATATAAAACCGTCAAAAGATATAACTTTACTGTCTAGATTTAATTCGTCAGCTGAAAAGTCCATGTAACTAAAATCGACGGTAGCATCAATGTTACTTTCTACCCAATTGTTCCAAACATCCTTGCCTTTCAACCACAAGTCAAAAGCAGGCTTACCACCTAAAACGGCAGCAGAATCTAGAGCCGCATCCTGCATAAAACATCCTTAAGTCTCAAATTCTGTTAGTTATACTACATGTTAATTGCATAAGCAGCACCTTTACTTATACTTACAACCACTGTTTAAAAAAACAGTACAATAGCGTAAGCTAAACAGAATTTGAACAATTAGGAAGTTACAATGCGGGTTCTTTGTCCAGGCTGTGGTGAGGTTGCGATTATTGGTAAAACAAATCGGCTGAGTCTAGCCCATGCCGATCTGTATTGTTCATGCTCTGACCCTGAGTGCGGCCACACGTTTGTGACCAATTTAAGCTTTAGTCACACCTTAAGCCCTAGCGTTCGAACATCAAGCGCTATTGTGTCAGAGCTGGCGCGTGCGCTTTCACCGACTCAACGCCAGCAGCTGCAGCAGGAATTGAACCTGTTATAATTAAATCCGTATTTTGATGTTTATAGTCCGCTAATACGCCAGCCATAAGCGCATGACACAAGTCTTTATCAACCTCTGTACTTAGCGTGGCATACAATCCACATAACATATCCATTTTCTCGTATAGCATAGACTCATCAGTCATAATTTAATTTTCCGTAATCGGCACACCAACTGCGGTGCCTAATCTATTATCCACATATAAAAATTCGCGCAACCAGCTGCTGTGCTATTTGAAAAAGCTGAGTAAACACGTTTTGAAAAACGCGCAACTAAGTTTTCATTGAAAACTACTTAACCATATAAATTTCTGTTCGCAAGCTTATGACATCAGATAGCTTTCAATATTGCTGGTCGTTGTGCGTTTAAATACATTTACAAAACACGTTTATGTCAACGACAAAAACACCACCATATCAGTAACTTACTTCGAATCGCAGTTAATTTAAATACTAAGTAATTGTTGTAAATCATTAATGTTTCTAAAAATAAAATGAAACCCACACCACTTAACTAGTATGGGTTTTACTGTTTTTGGAATTTGTATATTTATTCCTGCCGCGCGGCGGCGCGTTGTTTGACTAAACCATTGAGCACTGTGCGGCACTGTTCGCGCTCAACCTCTGGTAAACGTGCAAGCCATTGCTTTATGCCGTCACGATTACATTGCTTCAATTTTGTATTACAACGCTGAAAACGAGCGAGACAATCAGCTTTATCAATGTTTAACGCGTTAAGGTGCTGGCGTTCGCGGGCAGTCATTAAATTAGAAAGGTTCATTTTCGTCCTCACTATCTTGTTCAGGTTTTTTAGTGTCGCGATAACTAAACGGGCTGGCCCATTGCTCGGCTTTTTGGGTGTCGATTACCTCTTGTAGCTGCTCAAGCGCACGCATGGCCATATCGGGTGCTTTGGTGCTTATCCAGTTTTCAACATCGGCTCCGGTATCCAGCAATCGCCACGCCTGTTCGCGCAGCTGCGCATCAATCACGCGTAAGCGTTGACGCTCAATAGCATCAAACTGACAATCTAATGCGCTATCGCTCCAATCGTTGTCAGCATGGTGCCCGCTGGGCAACTGTTTACTGACAATCAACATGCCATCACGCAAGCGCACATATTTATGAGCATCACTATCGACGGGATCAACAACATCAATAACTGCCCCAGCACGCAGGCGTTTAAGTGAATCGGCATCGAGCCCCAATTTCTTGGCCTCATTAATTAACTGGCGATCCTTTAAGGGTAATTTCGCGATCGAATTTGTTGTTTTGATCGATACCGTACAGTTATTGTCAGAACTCCAAGGGGCGCGGCTGTCGCCACTTTTTAAAGAAGAGTCAAAAGACAAATCAACAGCCACATCAAAAGCACCGTTAGCACTCGCTACCGTGGGTTTACTTTGACCTTGCGGGCGTATTTTCCAACCCTCAAAACGAGTTTGCACTGCGTTATTCATCGACATAACGCCCATGATTTTGGTGATGTCTTCGCCATATAGGTTGGCTTCGGGATTAGTGATTTTTGAAAGTTGAATAGGTCGGTCAGCACGCTTGCAAAAGGTGCCACCCATTACGTCGATATAACGTTTCCAATTGGTAGCGGTGTTACCATCTGATGCTTTTCGAGCCAACTCTAAAATGTCGTCATAGTCGATACTTTCACGCAAGCGGCGCAGTTCACGCCACACCGTTACTGCAGGGCCACCAATTTGCTGAAACTGGCGAATATTCCAATCACTCGCCCATGTGGCCACACCGATCGCACCATGCTTGCCGCTGCTTTCAGCCTCAAAATCATCATCTACATTGACGCCATCAATATTCTTGGCGATGTACTTGGCAATGTAGCCCGTGGCGCTGCCTTGGTTTGGGTCAATCACTTTGTAGTCAAAGCGTGGGGATATTCTTTTAAACGTGCTTTTTAATCTAGTGCGGTACTGCTGTTTAACGTTATCGATGTGAGCCAATAAAAAAGCATGCTGGTTTTCATCATTGTGATTTAGCGCTTTCGCCTCTGCGATTAACGCTTTCTTGAATACCTTGCGCATGGGCATATTGATTGAGGTGTCTAGGGTTAAACCCCACTCGTCAAAATCTCGATTGCTGGCTTTTAATTCATCGCGATTGGCACGAGTAAAATAATCGGCCATAACAAATCTAATCGCTTGCTCGTGCTCAGGTTTGAAGAACAGCAACATGTGCCAATGTGGGGTGGCATCGTGATGCGGTTCAACGACCCGAAAGCCAAACAGGGGTAATTCTAATCGGGCTAATTTACTGCGCACTTTTGCCCATTCTTTACATAAGTAGGCTTGAGTATCTTTGGGGTTGGCACCAAGGTAACGCTTGTTTGAGTAAGTCGGTCCCTTTTTGCTTTTCATGTAACTGTGATAACAACTGGGCGCGGTGACCGTAAAAAATCCACCCACCATGCCTTGCTCGTTAGCCAGTTCTTCAAAGCCACGAATACGCACCATTAATTCAGCGCGACGAACAACAGGATTAGACACTGATGCGGCAACCGCATCGGCTAAACTGATTTCAAGACCGAGTTTGTCATTGGCCACTGTCATTTCGTTAAGCCATCTTTCGGCGGCTTTTTTACGGTTTTGATATTGTTTAACGGCATGAGCGCTGGCGTAAGGCGAAACACCCGCGCGTACCTTTCCCGTAATGATCGCGGCATGTTCTTGGTATTGCCGAAACGACTTTTCAAGTTTACGCAGCCACCAGGCATCATCAACTAAGCGGGCTAATGCGCCCGCGATAATGTTGTATAGCGTTGGGTCTTCGTCTAACTCGCCACTGGCTTTGCGGTGCTCGTAACCAATAAGACTCGGTAACAATGGGCTAAAGCCCCATTGATCAGCTGGTTGTTTTACTGCGGTTAGTAGTTCAACGGCATCAACTTGTGTACCGCCGTAAGTCATATTATTTAAAATACTGGCACAGCGATTAGCCCACTCTTGGGCTACTGCAGCGCGGCGAACTTCGGTGTTGATATGCCATAGCGGCAGAGGGAATTGGCGCAACATTGCACGGGTTGATTTGATGCGATTACGCAGCCAAATATTAGCACTGCTGCTACGGTTGTATTTTTTATGTTTGCGCACGTACTCTTTAAACAGGCTCGCGGCGACATCATCGGGCAGGCCATCGAGTTGTTTTTGTGCCCATCTAAGATCTTCTTGCTGGTGCGGAGCCGAAAAAATAGCGGAGATATTAATCCCCGCCTTGCGTTCGATTTGTTGAAGATCCATTAAGCAGCCTTATTTAACTTTTTCGCTTTAGGTTGCTTAACAGGATCCGCGCTAATGATATGGCTTAACCCATGCGGCATATTCGGGAAGCGATTGCCTCTATCCCAAATGAACCAACTGTATTCACACGAATCACTGCCGCCACCGACAAAGCGAGGCCGCGGCACTATGATGGGTGTTTTATTTGGGAAACCAACCTCAGCCCAAAACGGCACTCGTAATTTACTGCCGAGAAAATTAACCCGCTGCAAATAGGCCAGCGTCCCGTCTGGCGCCAACTCACTTAATGACTTAGTCAGAAAATCAACAGTCAGTGAGAACGGCGGATTGGTAATGATCACATCTTGCTGTGCAAATTCAGTGGTGAGGTAGTTAACCCCGCGATCAAGTTCTGCCCAGCTTTTTTGCGTTTCAGGCAACGCCACTTTGTTATAAATGGCATCGGTACCACGACAAGGTTCTAAGAATTTATCACCAGGGCGCAATACCAACAGTGCCATTAGTGCATCGACCACATTAGCCGGCGTTGGGTAAAGTTCGTTTGCTCTTACATTTCCGTGTGTACTGCTCATGCTGCAGCCTCGGTTTCATTATCTTGAGCTTCTTTAATACATTTCGGACAAGCTGTGGAACAAGTTTCATCGGTGGTTTCGTAGCCGTGCCACCCCTCTTTGGTGGCTGAGTTAATCGCCTCCGAAACACTTTTGACTAACGAGATATAATGTTTTTCACTGCATATAAAACAAGTGATCACAAAAACACTCATCACTTCAATTTCAGTGGGTTCAATATCGCGTATTTTCATGATCAGGCCACCTTTTGAATTTGGTTAACATGAATATTGTTGCGAATCGCCACCAAACGAATTTGAATGGTCTTTGCGAGTGATGGACAGGCCACATCAGCTATGGATTTAATTGATTCAAGTGCAGCTTCAACCATGTCTTTATCTGCTGGGGTGCTAAAGAAAAGTGACGCAATAACGCGATTGGCTTCTTGTGTTATTGCTTGCTCGACTGTTAAACATTGGTCTGTTATATTTAGCTCTGTCATATTGATGCCTTTGATAGTTGATTTGACTTGAGCCATTTTCGTTACAGCGAAAGTGGCTTTTTGCTTTCTACGGTTTACCGCTTCACTGAACATTGCTTATGCTCTCAACTTCTAGCGCCAACTCAGCCGCCAATGCGTTAATGTCTTTTAGATCACGGCTCAATTCATCTTCAATTGCGTTACGCTGCACACCGATTTGCTTAACCGACTTTGGTTTGCGCGGTGTGACAAAGCGGTCACGTGACAAAGGCACGCAGCTAAACGTTTTTGCTAAATCAACCAAACCAATAATTGCTAAACGAACGGCGTCACAATCTGATGGCGACATACTCAACAACGGCTGATTAATGTATTCACTCGGTTTTAGTCGCGCGGTAAGTAAAATCATTGCGCGTTGCTGCGCTGGCAACTTGTCAAAACGACTGGCTGCACTGCTTTTACCCATCATTTGCCGCAGGGCGAAAATCGCGTTTACGTGACCATCACTGGTGATGTGTTCGTTGGCTGCATGAGCCGATTGACAGACGAGTGGCTTTGTTACTGTATTCATTGCTTTACCTTTTTAAGTGAAAAAAATGAGTTACATCGACCATTTACATCAAACCCGGCATTGGCATCGATTGCATGGCGTCGCTAGCGATTGTTAACACTGGAATGGCTTGAAATTTTTGCTCAACGTCATGTACAAAAATGGCGAGTTCGGCCATCACATATGACGCACGCTTTAGTGTTTCATGACGCATACGTTCAGTGACACGCTTGGTGGTTTTTACATCGAGCGCGAGTGCGCCGAGTTGTGCGGTATTAGCTGTAATATCGAGAGCGCGATCAGTCAGTGGCGTTTGGTCTGCATTAGCTAAGTCGCCCAAATTGACCGACGGGGCACAATTAAGTTCAAGTAAGATCCCATCAACAATGCAGCGATTACAGCTAGCTTTACTGATGTTAACGAGTTCGTGAACAGTGAGCTGGTGCGGTTGTTCGAGACACAGCTTATTGCGTAACATTTGCGGACGATAAAAATCAGCAGCCTTTGCGACCTCTTTTAAATTTTCATCTTGTGCGAACTGCCGTAGAGCGCCATTTAAATGGCTGACCTGTTCGTTACCTTGTTTACTGCTGTTGTCTGTATACATGTTCGCAAATTCCATTTTTGCTAATATTCAATTGAAGAGATACGTGACAATTTGAATAGACGGTTAATTAGTACGCTTCAGCTAACTCAGCAGCTTCCTTCGCAAGAGCTAACATGTTGATAAATGGTCTTTCTTGCGGCTTTAGTTTAGGACGAATAGGTAAGCGCCCCTCTCTAACTTGAGCACGTACTGCACTCGGTTGAATACCTGCGCGGCGGGCATACTCTTCAAATGAAATGAAAGGTGCGTCAATTTGATATGTGAAGTTGCTCATTTGGTGTTATCCTTTTATTTAATCGCGTTTGTATCAGATTGGTTTCGAGGCTATCTGATTCCGTTTTAATTCGAATGACAGGATTATTGATCAAATGAGTGGATTCGTCAAATATAAACAAGATAAAAAATTCAATCAATTGAATGCACCATTTAAATATGATGGAGGAAAGCATCTAATTGAGCGTCTTATTCATCTATTTGAAGTTAGGAACAGAATTGAACTGGGCGATTTATTGGGGATAACTCCAGGTACTTTTTCAACTTGGACAACTCGTAAAACAACACCGTACGAACTGCTGATTAGGATTCATCTTTTAACCGGCTGGTCTATGGAATACCTATGCTTTGGTACTGGTGAACGTGGTGGGAATAATGTAACAACGGAAGATTTTCGAAACGAAATATCAGAACCTACACTTCCTTATCATCGTGGTGTCTTACAGGTTTACTCCATAAAGAATGGTAATCTTGAGCCTTACGAAAAATTTGAAGCGACAGATAACATCATTGGTCACTTCAAGATTAAAGGTAACGATCACGACCTAGTAATCAAAGACTCTGATAATTTGCTATTTATCAACTCAGAAGAAAATGAAGGTGTTTCAGGTAAATATCTATTCTCCACAAATAATAGATACCAACTTGGAGAGCTAAAGCTGTTACCCGATGGCAACATCTACCTATTAGAGGGGGATGAAAAATACCCTATCACCCCAGAAGTAACCAAGATCCACGGCAAAGTGGTATCTGAATTGAAGAGCGTTTAATCAAGGCTATTATGAAAAATCTTGCAGAAGTAATAGCTCATATTACAGAGCAACTAGACCCTAATAAAGAATATTGGTTTAGGGGGCATAGTAAAAAAGAATATAAATTAATTCCCACTGTCTTAAGGCCTGTTCGCGAAGGTGAGAGTGAATACTATGATGAAGCAAAGTTATTAACTGAATTTATTAGGTGTACCCCTAGTTCAAGAGACACTCATAAGTCTACTTTAGAGTTGCTCACCTATGCACAGCATTATGGATTACCAACGCGTCTATTAGATTGGACCCAAAATCTACTTGTAGCTATCTATTTTTGTTGCAATCAACACCATGATTCTGATGGGAAGGTTTTTATACTCCAAAGAGAGACTGAGACCAATAATAGATTACCTACTATTTTATTTGAACGTCTGGCTCAAGCAAATGACCACTTTGACGTATTGTCTTCAATTCTAGATAGGTTGAATGATTTAAAGAACTCTGAGCCTAAAGTTTATTCTAACTCGATTAGAATAAATGGTAAACCGATTGAGGATTTTGACATTACCGATCAATTTGCAAGGTTCTGTTTTATAAGTCAATGTTTTAAGGGCAAAGGGTTATTTTCAATTGATTCTCCTGTTCCAGGGGTCACCAATCATCTTATTGAAGGCTTTTATGAATATTCTCCGCCACTGATTAATGAGCGACTTAAAGCGCAGAAAGGTTGCTTTACTGTGCATGGAGGAAAAATTGTAAAGAGCAATGAAGTGGTTCGCATTAAAGCTATAGATCATTATCAAAACGAAGTTGAACTACCACCGAGCATCTTTGATACGCAGCGCTTAATAGAAATTGTTATCCCTGCTGGCTCAAAACATACAATTTTACAGCAACTCAATATTTGTGGTGTTAACCATGCTTCACTATTCCCAGAGTTGGAACATCAAACAAAAATGATTAAACAAAATTGCATTAACTAATTCATACACTCAAGGAAGATAACTATGAACAACAAACAGCAAGAACATAACAAAAAAATGGAAGAGAAGTTGGCGGCCCTAAAGGCTAACCATGTTGACTCTCCAACTCAAGCAAAGGCCAGGAAGTTAGTTAAGCCAATCTTCATCACGATAGGCTTAATTTTCACACTGCTTTTTGTTGCACTAATTGTGGATAGTGGCAGCAATCAAAAAACAGTAGAAGTAACGAGTACAGAAAAGGCTTCAGTGCCAATCAAGATAGCAAGCGCTAGCGACGCCGAAAAATGGCAAGCACTCAAAGGTGTATCTGATTGCGAATTAGCCTATCGAATGTATAGCGACTACGCACCGATTATCGCCAGCTTGAGCACTTTCGTTGAACAGAACCCCAATATGACTCATCAGCAAGCAGTGCAATGGAAGCTTTCATCTCAGTTTGAAGAAAAAATTGCTCTCGTCGAAGCAAAATATCCTTTGTATTACAACGTCAACATGGAAAATGCCATTCTAGCTCACGGCTTTAATTTCAGTGCGGGGCAATACTGGCGAGATATATTTTCAGTATTACGACACTCGCCTGCAGGCACTCCAATCGTCAGTGAGCAAACGACACTTATGCAAGATGACTTAGATCTATTGGAATCATCTTGCCTAGATGAGTTTAAGAATTAAGAGAAGTACTCATGAATTTAGATGCATTACTTTCAACTAATATAATTATCCCAATAGTAGTTGCTTTTATTGGTTTTTTGATTGCTGTAACTACGGCTGTTATTGCAAAAGAACATAAAGTTTCTGAATTTAGGCAAGCTTGGATTGATGCATTAAGAGAAGATCTCGCCAAATTTTATTCTACTAATTACCAATTATCTAATATTTTGATTGAAAGCAAAGGTAATATAGGCAATAAAGACACTGCAATATCTGACTTTAAACAGAACTGTATTGAATTTGACGAATTATCATGTCGAATCTCATTAAGATTGAATTGGGATGAGCATAAAGAACTAAAAAATAATATTGATGAGCTTCAGGTCTTCAGAGAACAAGTGAGTGTTAAATCAACTGATTTTTCTCCTCTAGAGCCTTTACTAAATAAATTTAAAAAACTATCTAAGGATATTCTTTCTACAGAGTGGCAAGTTGTTAAAGATGGTGAAACACTTTTCTTAAAATTTAAGTATGTGTCTAAACTTTTAGCAACAACATTTCTAGTTTCTATGTTCGTTCTATTGGAGATAGGCATTATGAAATCTTCAATTTTCCAGTGGTAGGTAACATGTCATATGTCAATTCGTAATCTTAAAGACGGTAGTGACAAACCTTGGAAACTCGACCTACGAGTTGATGGCCGAGAGAGTAAACGCATCCGAAAAACATTTGCGACTAAGGGTGAAGCTGCTGCTTATGAAGTTTTTGTTTTAAAGAAAGTAGATGCTAAACCTTGGTTGGGTGAAAAGGTTGATAACCGCCGTTTATCTGAATTAATCGAACGCTGGCATGATTTGCATGGGCGGCAACTTACTCAGCCAGCCCAGCGAATGACTAAACTCAAAATGATTTGTGGTGCGCTTGGCGACCCTGTCGCACACAAGATCACCGTTAACGATTTCGCCAATTACCGTCAAATGCGTTTAGATGGTGAAGTAGCCGATGCGCAAGGTAATAAGACCAAAGTAAAACCAAACACAATTAACCACGAACACGCCTATTTAAACACGGTATTTAATACGCTAAAAAAACTGGGGGAATGGTCATTACCCAATCCTTTAGATGGTATTGAACAGTTTAAAATTGAAGATATTGAATTAGCATTTCTCTATAAAGAAGAAATACCCGTTGTACTCAACGAATGTGCCAACGCCAAATATGAACATCTTAAAACCATAGTGCTTATTTGCTTAGCCACAGGTTGTCGCTGGTCAGAGGCTGAAGGTTTACGCGGTAGTCAAATTGCCCACAATCGCATTACCTTTGTCAAAACCAAAGGCAAGAAAAACCGCACTGTACCCATAGCCCAAGGGTTGGCCGACATATTGCCCCGCGTTCGTGGACCATTATTTAGACCATGTCGCAGATCCTTTGAACAAGCGATTAAACGAACCGGCTTAGAATTCCCAGATAGACAAATGACCCACATCTTACGCCACACATTTGCCAGCCATTTTATGATGAACGGCGGCAACATTCTGGTACTAAGGCAGATACTCGGTCATTCAGATATCAAAGACACAATGCGTTACGCCCACTTCGCCCCCGATCATCTGGATGACGCAATCACCAAAAACCCAATAGCAGCAATGTTGAAATATAAAGGGCAAAATATAGAATGAATAAGAAAATATACGGAGTTCAAACTGCAATAAGTTGGACACTTCTGCTGTTTATTCTACAACTCCCAGAGGTAAATCAAAGCAACGATTATTTTTACTTGATTGCCACCTTAACAGCCTGTTGTTTTACATACAGTTTCTTTTATTCCTTTTCAGAGTTTGAAATAGATCAAGTAAAAAAGGAGCAGAAACTTTGGATCAACTTACAAACAATTGTAGAAAGGATTGTAGATGTGGCTCTTTTCTTGAGTTTTATTTCATTGGTCATGATAAGGACAGATTACCCAACTCCTTTCGGCTTTTTATGGTTGGTAGCCCCTCCAATTGCCCTTATATCTATTTTAGCATTTGCAGTGCATCGTATTTATTATCGCGAAAAGTCCGAAATTTCTGCACATCTTGAAAATATAACAAGAAAACTCGAGAGTATTTGTAAAAGGAAACCATCTTCTCCAGACTTAAAAGAAGAAATCAAAACCATTTATGAAGAGTTTAACCTTGAAAGTCAGATCCTCGAAGAATACTTAGCCAAAAGTAACGATACACCAAACAAACTAATGTCCACAAATTGCCCACAGAGCACAGCAGCTACCGATAGTAAGCTATAGCTAAAAACACGTAAGCTTTTGAAAGTATTATAAGTCATTGATAAACATACACCGTAGATAGGACGTAGGCTTTTTGGACGCGGGTTCGAGCCCCGCCGCCTCCACCAAATATTAGAAAGCCCCGATACGAAAGTATCGGGGCTTTTTTATTGGTTGGCGGTGTGGGCGAGAAGCCGCGTTAGGGTTCGACAAGTTTGTCGGGAACAAACTTGAACGTCGCTTGCGACGGCCCCGAAGGGGCGAGTGTCAGGATGATACGAGTAAACCCGCCGCCTCCAGCAAATACTAAAAAGTTCAAATCCCACATCAGCATTAGATAATAAACCTTCTCCTTGTCTGAGCTTAAATACTCTTTCACGCTAATTATTTATCACCTATGAATTGCGATAAAGTGCCTCAATGGCGACAAAGTGGCGACAGCCAAATATCAGAACTATCAATTACTGGCTAGATCCTCTTTGCTGTAACATCCTTAAACTTGTCACTGATGCTTGGTTTGAAATCAAAAAGCAGAAGGTCTCTGAAAATCACGGCCAAAAATTGTATCGACGCCTTGAGATCTACCTCTTCCCTGCCCTAGGAGAGACACCAATCAGCGCCTTAACAGCCCCACAAGTTATTCAAGTGCTCAAGCCTGCCGAAGCTAAAGGCAACATTGAGACCTGTAAACGGGTGATCAGCTGGCTAAACGAGGTAATGACCTTTGCAGTGAACACAGGCCTAATACATTCGAACCCATTGATAGGCATAGCAGCTGCATTTGGTGTCCCAGAGAAGCGTCAAATGCCCACCATTAAACCTGATGAACTACCTGAGTTTATGGAAGCATTAACCTACTCAAGTATAAAGCTAACCACTCGCTGTTTAATTGAACTGCAGCTGCATACCATGACTCGCCCTGCAGAAGCAGCAAAAGCTAAATGGACTGAAATCGATTTTGATAAGCAACTGTGGACGATTCCAGCTGAGCGCATGAAGATGAAGCGTGAACACATCATCCCGTTGACGCCACAAGTCATATCGCTACTAAACCGCATGCACAAAATCAGTGGTGACTTAGAATACATCTTCCCTGCAGATAGAAACAAGCATCACCACACCAACACCGAAACGGCCAATATGGCAATTAAGCGTATGGGCTACAAAGACCGCCTAGTAGCACATGGCCTGCGTGCATTAGCCAGCACTACGCTTAATGAACAAGGCTTTGATGCTGAGCTTATTGAAGTATCACTCGCCCACGTGGATAAGAACACAGTAAGAGCGGCCTACAACCGTGCCGACTACATTGAACGTCGCAAAGAGCTTATGTGTTGGTGGAGTGAGCATATCCGACAGCCAGTAGTAGTGTAAAATGGGAGCGAGAGATCTTAATTGTTACTGTTAAATGCATGACAAAATTAACTAAAGTACCAGGAAAACTGGTCGCTGCCCCCAGGTTTCCCAAGACTCATCTATGGACATAAATAAACCTACATAGTTACCAATTTTGCAAACCATCAATTAACTCTCGTATGAAAAGTTGCTTAACCGAGTCCTTAGTCTTAATGGTTTTAAGCATAATAAGCATCATAGTGTGGTTTATCATTCGTACGAATAGCTTCGTCAATGATATCCCAAATATGAACTAACTGCGGTTGAACTGCTTCAGGTAATTCAACCCCTTGGATGATTGACTTAGCATGGCACTTTTCATTCATGTATTCATAAAGGGTGCTTGATTTCACTTCAGCACCTTCGATACCTTTTAAGAAGTTTGGTGCTATGAGGTCTTGCCCCTGCTTCTTAAATTCTGACAGATTAAATCTGAATGAAAAATAGACTTCCAATATCTTACGGATATAGGCTTGAACACTGATAGCATCAAACTTTTCTGGATGTTTTACCGCATCTTTAATTTTACTTATTAGATAGGCATACTCAGACTTGTGATTCAGAAGTAATTCAGGTAACTCACAAATGCTTGATTGATCTACCTTACGGTTGACCAAATAAAACTGGGCACGCCGTGGTTTTTTCTGGTAATAGCTGAACCATGTTTTCACTAAGTTGAAGAATTCGAAATTATGCGTTGATATAAACAACTGCTCAACTTTTTCATGATTCAACTTATCTTTAATAATCCCAAGCACATTGTAGATGTGGTTTGAATCAAGGCTACAGATGGGGTCATCTAAGTACACTATTGGCTTCGTGCCTTTTAAGGATTCATCTTCCAGTTCTGTGATGAAATATGCGAATGCGATAGCCGTTCGCTCTCCATCAGATAAGTGCTTCGCTGGTCGTCCTTCACGCACGAACTGGTAGGTTTCACCAACTGGTTGAATTTCTATATCAGTCTTACCGAAATACAACCGAAGATTATCATTCAGGTTATCTGCACCTTGTTTAACATTACGAAGTTCTGCCTTGATTTCCCTTGTACGGGTATTCAAGTAGGTAATTTCAGTCAAGGTGGCTTGGTGTTCATATTTGAACGCTTTAACCTGTCTAGTCGCTTCGGGGTGGTCGTATTCAGTGATTTCAACATAAACATAGTGACGTTTAATCGCATTTCGTGCTTTAGTCTGTTCGGTTCCATGCTGTAATGAACGACGGTTATGCTCGTTTATTGGTGTATTGAACAAACCTACTAATTCTGATGCATCAGGCATCGGATAATCAGAAGGTGAAAATGGAACAACTTCTTCCATGCGTTCACGCTTATCTTCCAAGGCTTCAAGAAGCGAATTCTTAACACGACCGACTTGTTCGTCTAATGATTGAATTTGATCACTAAGGGCATCATAGCCTTGCTGTAAATCGGCATATAGATTGGTTGCTCTCGGGATCGATTGCGATAGCAAAATCTCTTGAACTTGCTTGATAGCAGCGTTGATTTTTGTTGATAATTTTTTGTATGTATCAGAAAAATAGCCGTTTAGGTGGTCAAGGCGTTCAGTTGTTAATGGGTTCCTACAGAACTGACATACATCGGGTTCTTGATGATGCTTCATACCATCTT
Source organism: Shewanella sp. GutCb (assembly GCF_002836135.1). Taxonomy (NCBI): domain Bacteria; kingdom Pseudomonadati; phylum Pseudomonadota; class Gammaproteobacteria; order Alteromonadales; family Shewanellaceae; genus Shewanella; species Shewanella sp. GutCb. The sequence continues at coordinate 143,225 of NZ_PJBL01000018.1, forward strand.
CAACCCATTTACGAAGAACAGAATTGGCTTCTAGTTCTTCGATAGTGGTACGGGTTACTGATTTCGCTAGAATCAATTCTATTTGTCCCAATAATACAGTGATATCTGGGATTTTTATTGAAGCAAGACTTATTGTATCCGCCTGTTTAGAACGTGCAGTATCCATCAGTTGATCAAGTTCTGCACCGGTTTTAAAGTCTTCGACTGTAACTTGCTCCAATAATGGTGTTACACCAGTGCGGGTGAAAGTAGAACCGCCTAAAACGTTCAGGGCACTGACCACCTGACCAACCGTTTTCAGTTGGTTATCTTTTTCTAACTGTTTATTGTCTGATAACTTTTTGTGCTGATCGCGTTCCAATTCTTTAGCCGGAATATCAACTTCTACTATGCGCTTTAGCTCCGTTTCCAATTCGATATTTGGTTCACCAACTATAAGCACTGGGCTCAAACTTGAATCGATAAAGTTAACGTTGTCCTTGATGTAATCGGAATTGAATACACGAAGGTTAATCATAGGGGTTAATGCAGTACTTGATACTGATGTGCCTTTATGACGCTCAACTGTAAAAGTTGCACCTGCAAAGTCTTCATGAAGGTGTCCTTGCTGCATGGCGCTAAAAATACGTGAAAGTGTAGTTTTACCTGAATAGTTGAAACCATAGAACAGGTTAAACTGTAAGAATGGCTGACCGGCATTGGTCTTGGTATCTTTGAATATACCGAAGTTCTTTATTGATTTTATGTTTTTAAACATCAAGTTATTCCAAATATAATTATCGGAATACTATATCAGTTTCATTGTTCACGGATGTGATATATGACGATTATTCTTAATTCAGATATTTATCATACCTGCCCATTAGTTCATGTATTGCAAAGTAGTTTAATCAAATGGCAGCAAGTATTGACGCTTGTAAACAATAGAGTTCCTTCGCGTCAGCCGATAAGTCCTCATTTATGAGAAATACCTAATTCACATCGCCCTCTTCACCAAGAGGGCGAGGCAGCCTAGGAACAACCCTATAACTATCATATGAAGCTATCAGCAGGTTTGAAAACAATTAATGGTACTTTCTGGGTTTATGTTATTGTAAATATTCTAAAATATTTTTTCGACTTCCGCAAAACCTTCTGCGACAGTCATTTTAAAATCAAAATTCTGAAGACTATATCGTTCATCCCAGTCATTTACACGCGATCTAGCGAGCTCATAGCCAGCCGGATCCAACCAAGTCACGATGCCTCCATTATAAAGAGGCAATACATAATACTCACCTCTAGCGCCATCTGTACCAGTTAGCTCTGCAGGGAATTTAATCACCTTCTTCCGACGTTTCTTTACCTTTGAAATACTTTCTTTCCAATGGAGAAAGTACTGCGGACTAATCCAATCGTCAGGGTCTATTTCCTCCAGTTCATTCTCTAACCACTCATCAAACTCCACTTTCAGCTCTAAAGCAGTAGAACGTGTTTTAGTTAAACCTTGAGCTAGTGAGAATGCGACAAATGGCTCATGTGTCCCCCACCTTAGTAACTCACGCACCCAGAAACCAAACCAAGGTAAACCAGTTGTTTCTTTCCAGTCCTCAAGACTAGGAACCACCAAATCACCGTTTACCCCATCAGACCAGGCTCTTGCTACACTAGCACCAACAGCAACGCCTAACCTAAACTCCAAATTTTCAGTAACAAACCTTTGCCATTCGCGTAGCTCATCTGGCCCCGGTGACACTGCTTCGGGGAAATTAAGCCACCAATCTAGTACACCATTCCAATTATCTAAAACATTCTGTGCAGCAACTGAATTACTTACAGAAAAACCAAAACCTTGATCATGACTAATCACTTCGGCCAATTCAAAAAAGAGCTCAAATCTTTCATTGTCAGTTAAAACCCCATATTCTTCAGCTGAAATCAAAACCTCCTTTATATCATCAAAAACGGCCTCAAACCTTCTTCCCATGAAGGGCGTGAACCCATATTGATATAATCTTTTACGTTCTTCCTTATCAGGGTAAACGGTTTCAACTACTGCCATACCTCTTTTTATAAAGGCGCGCTCCATCCACTTCTCTTGTGCTGCAGCATAGGTTGAAAATGTTTTACCCCACAGTGCCTTCAAATATTCTTCAACATCGCTACTTTCTATATCATCTTGGTCAATGACGCTTAATTCTTCAGTCGCATTTAATAGGATTCCATCTAACTCATCTAAGCTGTCAGCAAGCATTGCCAATGATGACTCATCTCTCATCGCCGCATGATCTGATACATCTCCAGGCGAGCACCTCTCTAACCAAGCCAAATACTCCTCCTGATTACTTACCAATCCCTGATCTAATGCTTTGTCAAAAATAGAGTTCATGAGCAACGACAAAGGGCTAGATACATTTATCGCGTCTTCTTTTGCAACAAGCTTTTTATTTAGTTTAGAATAATCAGACTTGAGACTTAACCTTTGTTTTTGTTGGACTTTCTTTAAGCCAGCAGCCGTAGTAGAAGGAGTTTGAGGAATAGCTATGAGCGTCACCCCCTCCATAGACTTTGCAGCTCCCGGCCTTCCAGCTCGACCCGAAAGATTTATAAACTCAGAAGTAGATAACGGAAATACAACTGTTTCCTCTTTATCGGGATCATATGACTGCCTTCGTAGTTGAGGCAGAAAGATAATATCGAATGGAAGATTTACACCCTCCGTTAAAGTTGCAGTCGCAACAGTTATAGCGCAAATACCACGTTCTATTAAATTAGTCATTAAGAGGCGCAATCGCTGAGGCATTTGCCCATGACTTGTAGCAACTCCTACTTCTAATAGCTTGGTTTCGTATGATCCTTCACCACAATAATCAATACATGTAGCAAGAGTCTCATTAAAATATTGTTGATAATTCGGATTTTCTGGTGGAGCGAACTCTACCAATTCCCCCCAACCTGGTAGCGTAAGCGCTTCATAAAACCACTTCATGGTCTTCTGAGGTGCTTGAGTAAGGGAAATCAAAACCCGCTTCCCACTCTGTCGAAAATGCATTGACGTCCAAAAAATTTCTAATTGATTATATCTGTTTAAGCTATTTCTCATCGCAGCTGGTAATTGAGGCATTGGATCAATTTTAAGATTAAGATACGGAGACGCTCTACGTCCCACAACCGCTAGCGGAGCACCATTCATTAAATCAATATTAATCTTTGGCGCTGAGCCTGATCGCGTTTCAAGAACGCCTATTACTTGACGCGTACTCCTATAATTCAAACCAACTGGCTGAGCATCATTATTAAGTTCAATCCATCGTGAAACTGGCCCCGCGGCACCTCCAGCTACAGCTGTCAACGCTATTCGCGCTACATCGGGTAATTGCACTAAAATTCTAGAAACAAAACTTTCCAACCTAAGCGATCTATCCTCGTGCTTCGCAAATTTTTTAACTGAATACTCAGGATCAGCAGAGACAACTTGGTGAGCCTCATCAATAATGAGTAGTTTCAACCGCGCTACAATTAGAGGACCTAAATACCTCATCAGTGCCTCAGCTTTTTCAACTGTGGCGATGAGAACCGTAGGTCGTTTAGCCTCTAACCAATAATCAGTTATTCCCCAGTCATTGCCACCATAAAGTCCAGTTACAATAAACTCACTGCCCATCTCTCGCGTTAACTTTCTCTCAACTTCACCGGCTAACGCCCTTGACGGCACTAAATAAATGGCTAACGGCCCCAACTCAGGAGCATTATCAACTAGTAGTAATTCTTTAATTAAAGCTAAATTAGCTACAAGAGTCTTTCCTGAGCCAGTAGGTGTGCAAAGGGCAAACGATGATTGTTTTATTAACCGCTCAACCCCTGCGACCTGAGACACCCATAAAATACCACGGCCATTATGATATTGAGTTCTTGCCAATCTCCTTAAAGTATCAATTTTTTCTGGAGCGATGTCTGATAACCTCTCCACGGCGTTGTATATAGATGCCCTACTAAAATTTAATGCAACTTCACTTAGCATAGATATCAATAGAGAAATATCACTACCTAAAACCTTATTACCCATTCGACGCATAGCATCGAGTTTTTCCAACCCCACATTCAGACGTTCTTTATTATCCACTCTTAAGGAGTATGATATTAGGCCTACTGTACGCACCAACTCCACAGCTATGTACCATGAGAATGCATCATCTTCATTTTCATGCAAGAGGTTAAATGTCGCATCCTTTTCTGTTAACTCTAATTCACCCAGCCAAAATTCGGCTGCTGAACTTATTACACCATCAAAGTCGCCCTGCAAAAACTGAGAACATAATTTCCACCCATCACCATCAAAAGTCACTTGCTTCAATAGCCCCGATGACATTGCAGGTAACCCGCCTAGCTGATATGCAGCACCTGCAAGAAGGCTAACAGAAACATTAATATTTAACTCATCGCCAGATCTTGACAACCACTCTAATAGTTCTGCTGCTCTTTTATAACTCTGAAAAGCATCTGAAGAGTTTTCACCTTCAATTTCTCTAAATATTTCTGCTACGTGGATTAAGTTATACGCATGAGATAATTGCTTTGATGATTCTCCTTCCCTCCATTGAATCACATCAACTTCCCATGATGTTTGAAGGCAACGTACGAAAGACCTCGCCTGAAACGGAGTTAGCTCGCCTTCTTTTGCTAATTTAGCACTAACAGATCTCGCAATATCTAATCGCTGTTCATTTAAACGTGCCATGTTCACTCATCCCCTTCCCAAAGCAAGGCATATAAATCTTCGATTAAGCTCTCTCCATCACTTAATACAATTTCAACGACCTGAAGATCATTGCCTGCAAGATAATTCTTTGGGATTTTATCGTAATCAATAAGACACTCGCCTGTCTCTCGATTATTTTTTGGCCCCCCAACAATGAGAACAAGATCTGTTTTTGGTACCGTATTAGCGTCAAAAGCTGAAAGGAGCTTATCCATCGAAAGAATAGCTTCAGCATGTCCTTCAGGGTCAATTTCTTTTAAAGCTATTTGAAGCTCCCTTAAACCATTTGGTGGATTAACCTCTTTATTTAACTCAGCCCAAACTCCCTTGCCTTCAACTCTATCCTGCTCTCCCGGTTTCTTAGGCCCGAGCATTACACTATCAATAACACTCTTGCTCAATTTTTTTCGCCATTTAGCCTCACCGGAGATCAAGCGACTAACCTCTCCACCCTCCATTGAAACCCCGATAAAATCAGTACCTAAACGACCTATAGTTCGACGTTTTTGGTCCGGGTCTCTCACTAATGTATAGAGATATTTTGTTGCATCATCATGAAATCTAAACAAAAAAACAGGTACCTTCCACTCATGCTGCCCTACCAGTTCATAACCTTCGGCTAATAATCCAGCCAAAACCTCACCAAAAAAACCTTTCAAAGTTGTTAGGTGTAATGATGATGGATAACTAACTTCGTTATGTTTCTCGTTATTATCTGGGTGAAGACTTATCCCCATAAAACCATGAATAACCTGCCGAGCATCCAAATGTGCAGATTCAAAATATGCTTTTAGTCTGGAAAGTAATTCATCATCATTAGCTTTTATTTGCTCAATCAATAGGTGGCCATAACCATTTATAAAGCTTGGGTTAGGCTCTAACCATTCATCCAAATTGGGTGGAGTGCATTCATGTAAGGGCACTTAATCTTTTCCTTAATTATTAGATTCTTTTAAAATAGCCATCTCGCCTTGCAAGAAGTGTTACAACTGCTTAGTACTTTTTGTTGTGTTGAATGCTTCACTAACAAACTCACAAAGCATTTGCAGCTCTATCTAAGAACTCATGAAATACATCCTACAACTAACAACGATTGAATTGCATCTCACTTAGCTAAGACTCCCACCGCATAACACTTACTTTGAACTTAAGGTATCTCTTTACTTAGTTATATCAGACAATTAACAACAAAAATTATTGTTGCGTCACAGATGTATAGCAAGGTGCTTCCATAGTTACAGTAAATAGGAATATTCGCAATCCCACTACCAAGATAACCTCTTATAAGATAGCGCGGTGCAATAACTGAAAGAATACAAACACCTTGTTAATTGCATCAAAAAAATAGATAAACGTAGAATAGAAGTGATAAGC
>NZ_PJBL01000019.1:0-142954 GCF_002836135.1 Shewanella sp. GutCb
CAAGAAAATGTCCGCTTGCCTAACTTTTCGCCAAGATGTCTATTTGTGCACATTTATCGCGCTTTTTACGACGATAAATCTGCCTATAAAGGAAGAGAATGTAGATAAAGTTCATTTTTTCAGCAACACACTAGTGTATTGGCTAATAATTCATTACCATAAGCAAGTTATTAACAGTTAGTTATCGATCCATTCATTTACACTTCAGAGATTATATATATGCAGAAGTCATTCTTTATCGTTTTAGCCGTTGCCATTATTGGTGCATTAGCTATTTTTCAGATCGCTCCAGATCTAAACGCTGCCATTGCTTTCTTTACTGGCGCGATCATCGCAAGCGTTATCTTTTCTATTCAATCTAAATCAGGAACGTCTGCTGTTGCCAGTAACGAACCTTACACTGGTCCTACTATGACCTTATATGTAGGTAACCTGCCATACCGTGTTCATGAAGGTGAAGTGAAAGCTTTATTCGGTGAGTATGGTCCGGTCAATTCTGTCCGCTTAGTACGAGATCGTAAAACAGGTCGTCGTAAAGGCTTCGGATTTATCGAGATGTCTGAAGCTGGCGCAAAGAAAGCAATGTCTAAGTTAAACGAATATGATTTTCAAGAAAGAACATTGAAGGTTCGTGAGGCTAAGTCTCAAGATTCAGATGCTGATAAAGCAGAAAGCCAGGCATAGCCTAGCTAAGGTGTGTTGAGGAGTGTGGTTCTATTTTAGTGAACCCCTCTTCAACTAACCTTTCTCTCAACCCTACTGCAATATCATCCGTCGTATACACCGCACTGTAATTTACACGTCTTTTGTCATCTGATATCACCGCCGCATCGTTTCCTAGTAAATAAGCAACCCGATCCGCTACCGCTTTACCCGAATCAAGCAAAGTGATGTGATTGCCTAGTACTTGCCGTATCTCAGCTGCCAGTATTGGAAAGTGGGTACAACCTAGCACCAAGGTATCGAGTGCCGATTCTCGGATAGGCGTGAGCAGCAAAGTAAGCTTGGCCATATCGATAGCGGTTCCTGCTAGTTTTGCTTCAGCCAACATAACCAGTTCAGATGAACCAAATAGCTCGACTCGACAATCTTCAGCAAATGCATCAATCAGCTCCTTTGTATAAGGCCGTTTAATCGTACCTGGAGTGGCAAGCAGCCCAATATGTCGCTGTGTTGATATTTTTGCTGCAGGTTTAATTGCTGGTACCACGCCAACAATCGGAATCGATAGCCGCTTTCTTAGTATAGGAAGCACTAGGGTACTGGCTGAGTTGCATGCAACCACTACTATAGCGGCATTAATCCGCTTAGCATGTTCGCAGATAAGTGAAACGCAGCCGGTGATCAGTGCTAACTCCGCTAACTCACCATAAGGTAGACGCGCATTATCAAATAAGTAACAACAGTCCTTGTCAGGTATCAGTGTTCTGATCTCATCCAGAATCGATAAACCACCAATTCCTGAGTCAAAAATGAGAATAGGTCCAGACAAATGCGTGCTCCACTATTATGTAAATCCGTTCATACAGCTGCGTGGTTCGGAAACTCCCAGCAGAATTGACTATTTTGCGTTAAAATTTTCCTACAAGCTAGGTCTAATAAGGAGGGGAAACTGGACATCCCAGCTATCTAGTATAATATTCCGCCCCTAATTTAATGCTCACGGTGATCAAAATATGAATTTAGCAGCAATGGACCCTTCAACCTATGATGTGCAACTCGAAGCAAAGCGCGTCAAGCTAAAGCAGCTATTTACCGATTTTGATACTCCAGAACTTGAATCGTTTGGCTCTGAGCCTGCTCATTATCGCATGCGTGCTGAATTTAGAATGTGGCATGAAGGTGAAGACCTCTACTACTATATGTTCGATAAAGCACTTGATAGTAAAGTACGTTGCGATCAGTTCCTGCCAGCAAGTGAACTTATCAATAAAATGATGCCTGCTTTGGTTGCACTATTAAAGCCAAACACTATCTTGCGTCATCGCTTATTCCAAATTGACTTTCTATCGACGTTAAGTGGTGAGATTTTAGTATCGCTGCTGTATCACAAGCAACTCGATAGCGAATGGGAAGAGCAAGCTAAAATTTTAAAGCAAACACTCAGTAGCCAGTTTAACGTCAACTTAATTGGTCGTGCGCGCAAGCAAAAGCTTGTCTTTGACAAAGACTTCGTCATCGAATCACTTAACGTGGCAGGCGAACAGCTGCAATATCATCAAATTGAAAACAGCTTTACGCAGCCAAACGGCAAAGTATCCGTCAAGATGCTTGAGTGGGCAATTGATGTCACTAAGAACAGTACCGGTGATCTGCTCGAGCTTTATTGCGGTAACGGCAACTTTTCTATCGCGCTGGCACAAAATTTTGAACGAGTATTAGCAACAGAATTGGCTAAACCATCGGTTGAGTCAGCTCAATACAATATTAAAATTAACCAAGTAGATAATTTGCAGATCATTCGCATGTCTGCTGAAGACTTTACCGATGCGATGGCTAAAAAGCGCAGCTATCGACGTTTAGAAGGTATCGATCTCGACGGCTACAACTGTAATACCATTTTCGTTGACCCACCTCGTGCTGGGCTCGATGACAACACGGTTAAATTAGTCCAAGGCTATGAGCGTATCATTTACATCTCATGTAATCCCAATACACTATTAGACAATCTCAAAGAGTTAAGTAAAACGCATAAGATCACTCGATTTGCGTTATTTGATCAATTCCCTTACACCGACCATATGGAGTCTGGTGTTTTTCTTGAGAAAAAGTAACCTCACCCTTTATTAAACAAAAACGGCATCCAAAGGGATGCCGTTTTTGTTATTGAGTTAGCTACTTATGATCTCTTTTACTTTGTAAAGCATCTGCACCTTTAGCAATCATATGCAACTGAATCACTAAGCGGTCAGCTAATACCTTACGATCAGTACGTTTCATATCCAATGCGGCGGCGCCGGCATTAAACACCAAGGTAACCAAAGCTTCTGCCTGTGCATGAGCTAAGTCTGGCGATCTATGAGCTGTAGCTTCCGTATAATGTGCAAGTTCAGAGATAAAATGCTCTATCTCACGTGCTACTGCTGCTCTAAAGGGAGCTGAGGTGCCAGATCGTTCGTGCAATAGAATACGGAACACGTTTGGATTCGACTCCATCACTTCCATGAAAGTTTCAACTGAGATTCGAATGACACTCCCACCCGCCTCAGCACGTTGACGCCCTTTACGCATCATTTGCCGTAGTGTCAGTCCACCTTCATCAACCATGGTCAAGCCCAGCTCATTCATATCTTTGAAATGACGATAGAATGAGGTTGGAGCAATATTGGCCTCACGCGCAACTTCGCGCAAACTTAGGCTAGAAAAGCTACGCTCAGCACTCAACTGATTAAACGCTGCATCGACCAGCGCCCGACGCGTCTTCTCTTTTTGTTGTGCTCTTATGCCCATGTTGCACCTACTCACAAAAATTATATTTCGAATAATAACGCTTTTTTACACAAAACGCAGCATCAACAAACTTGACCCAAGTTCTTATCCAAGTTAAATTAGCGTACAGCTGTACGCTCAACTAGAGATTATTAAAAATAATGAAAAAACCTCCTATTCTTTGGATGAATGTGAGTCTATTTACCATCACATTTGCCTCCGCTGTGTTATTTGTTCCTTGGTACGGTATTGCCCACGGCTTTGAAGCCATTGAATGGGTTGCCTTTGTCGTACTGGCCTTTGCTAGTGGCTTATCGATCACTGGTGGATACCATAGACTCTGGTCTCACCGCACTTACAAAGCACATGCTTCAGTGCGTTTCTTATATGCTCTTGGTGGTGCTTTAGCGCTACAAAATAGCGCATTGCATTGGTCATCTGATCATCGAGTTCACCATAAGCATGTCGATAACAACGACAAAGACCCCTATTCCGCTAAAATGGGATTTTGGTATAGCCATATAGGCTGGATGCTACGTGAGTATCAATCTCAGCGTTACCACGATTACAAGAATGTGCGTGACCTACAGAATGATAAAATTGTGATGTGGCAGCATAAATACTACCTACCCTTATTGATTATTATGAATTTTGGCCTGCCAATTTTACTCGGTTGGTTAAATGGCGACATCCTCGGCATGTTACTACTCGCAGGCCTGCTGCGCTTAGTGGTTGTGCATCACTGTACTTTCTTTATCAATTCTCTTGCCCATATTTGGGGGTCACAGCCGTATACCGATAAAAATACCGCGCGTGATAACGGTTTCATCGCCTTATTAACCTACGGCGAGGGTTATCATAACTACCATCATATTTTTGAAAACGACTATCGCAACGGTATTCACTGGTGGCAGTATGACCCAACCAAGTGGCTAATTGATGGCTTAGCACTCGTTGGCCTGACTCATAGTCGCCGTGTGGTGCCACAAGAGCGTATTGAGAGCGCTCGCTTACAGATGCAGTTAAAACGCACTCAAAATAAAGTGGCCCATCTACCCAATAGCGACGAAATAGTCGAAAAGCTGCAAGCTGAATATGAAACATTGAAAGCGCATTTAGTTGAATATTACGATGCTAAAAAAATATTACTCGAAGCCAAGCGTAAACAACTTGCAGATAGAGACCTTATGACGCGAGTCAAAGAATTAAAACTTCAATTCAAACAACAGCAGAAAAGTTGGCACAGTCTGACGGCCAGTTTCAGCTAACATAATTAACGCCACTCAATAGAGTGGCTTTTTATTATGCTTATCTGCAAGATCCCCCTTAAGCATCAACTTACCTTATGACTTCATTGAAGTCATAAGGTGATGGGTCTATGATGATCGGCTAATTAGCTTCTTTTAGGGCGTTTTAAGCTCATGTCAGATCAACAAATCAAACTTACCGAATACAGCCACGGCGCTGGTTGCGGCTGCAAAATTTCTCCTAAAGTGCTTGGCACTATACTCGCAACTCAACTGCCAGTATTTCACGACCCTAAGTTGCTTGTTGGCAACCAAACGCGAGATGATGCCGCGGTTTACAAACTGAACGATACCACTGGTATTATCAGCACCACCGACTTCTTTATGCCGATTGTTGATGATCCATTTACATTCGGACGCATCGCCGCGACCAATGCAATAAGCGACATCTATGCGATGGGCGGTACACCTATGATGGCAATCGCTATTTTGGGCTGGCCAGTCAATAAATTACCCGCTGAAGTGGCGCAACAAGTGGTTGATGGTGGCAGACAAGCCTGTGCAGATGCGGGCATTATGCTTGCAGGTGGCCACAGTATCGATTCACCTGAGCCTATTTTTGGTTTGGCCGTAACCGGACAAATTCCACTTGAAGAGCTAAAACAGAACAGTACTGCAAAAGTTGGTGACAAACTTTATCTGACTAAACCACTCGGTATCGGTATTTTAACCACTGCGCAAAAACAGAAAAAGCTCGCTGATGCGGATCTTAATACTGCAGCAGAGGCGATGTGCCAACTCAACATATTAGGCCCTGATATCGCAAAGATCCCACAGGTAAATGCACTGACAGATGTCACTGGATTTGGCTTAGCAGGACATCTTTTAGAAATGTGCCATGGCGCAGATCTAGGGGCAAAAATTGATATTAGCTTGTTACCCTTGCTCCCCAACGCACGGCACTATTTAGAAATGGGCTGCATTCCTGGAGGAACTCACAGAAACTTCGACAGTTATGCAGAGCAGTTACCTCCATTAACGGACGAGCAGAAAGCGATTATTTGCGATCCCCAAACAAGTGGTGGTTTACTGATATCTGTGTCGGTTGAAGGTGAAGCTACGCTACAAAAATTGCTTACCGATAACGGTGTAGCACCTATCTGTATCGGCCAACTCGTCGAGAAAGCCGCGACGACAGTGGAGCTTATCTAATGCCACTCAACATTGTGAGCGCAACTGAGTACAGACGAATACTCGTCAGTGATCACCCTATAATGGATGTGCGAGCACCTGTTGAATTTGACAAAGGTGCCTTTCTTGGCAGCACTAATCATCCACTAATGGAAGATGAAGAGCGCAAGCTTGTCGGCACCTGTTACAAGGCGAAAGGCCAAGAAGCAGCTATAGCACTTGGGCACTCACTTGTGGGCGGAGAGATTAAACAGCAAAGAGTTGATACTTGGCTGCGTTTTTTCACCGAAAATCCTAATGCTTATTTGTACTGCTTTCGTGGCGGCTTACGCTCTCAATTAACCCAGCAATGGTTAAAAGAGGCTGGCATCGACGTCCCCTTTATTGAAGGGGGCTACAAAGCGATGCGCCAATTTCTGATTGAAACTATCGATAATGCACCAAGCCAAAAGCCAATGCTGATCCTAAGTGGGATCACCGGCAGCGGCAAGACTGACTTTTTATTAGCCCGCAATGATGCGGTCGATCTAGAAGGTATTGCGCATCATCGTGGTTCAAGCTTTGGCCGTTACCATGAACCTCAACCCACGCAGATTAACTTTGAAAACGCACTCGCTGTGGCACTGCTAAAACATCAAGACAGCGACGCCAAACACTTACTACTTGAAGATGAAAGCTTTCTCATTGGCCGCTCAGCATTACCAAAACCTTTTTATAACGGGATGCAAGCCGCTAATATCGTCGTGCTAGAAGAGCCCCTAGAAGCCAGACTGACACGCTTGCTCAATGAGTATGTGCATAAAATGCATAGCGGCTATATTGAACGTTTAGGTGAAGAAGCGGGATATAATGCATTCGCGGAATACCTTGCGTTAAGTATCACCGGTATCAAGAAGCGTCTTGGCGGAAAACAGCATGACGAATTCCAAGCCATCATCACTAACGCACTTAACATTCAACAAAGCCGTGGCGACACGACAGCGCATCTTGAATGGATTGAACTCCTGCTAAGCAAGTATTACGACCCTATGTATCAATATCAAATTGATAAAAAAGCGGAGCGTATACTATTTAAAGGCAACCACGCTGAAGTCCACCAATGGTTAGATGCTATTTAACCATTAAAACGCGTCAAACGGTTATCTCGTCAAGCATGAGGTAGCCGACTTTTTCATATCGAAAATCCTACCTCAACTTGCCCTCTGAACCCACTCGCTTGTCTTTGCTCTATACGGCACTTGAGTAATTTAGCGTTGGCAATTACTGGCTGAGCTTGAGCGCCAGCGATACAGACCAACACAGGGGCTGATTGCGATAGCGTAACACCATGCCATTGTCGCTTATTAATGATATATGCCAGCAAACCTCTTTGTGCAGCCTTTAGTGGATCTGTAACGAAATACACTGGTCGATTAAACATACCGTAAAGAACCAGCAATGTACGCCAGTTAAGCGGGGTTAACTCGACAATTAGCGGCATCGATTTATCCTGCAGTAAGGGAGCCAATTTGGTCTTATTAGACACCGTCACTCTATTCAGCACTCTACGCACCACATAACTCATGGCGCTCACGACAAGCTCAGGCCAAAAAACGAATAGCAGTAAAAGCACCAATACGTTGCCGCAAGCGAGCAGTAAAAACAGTTGCTCTATATTCCACTGCAATCCATTTAGCACCAACATGGCGAAAATAGCCGATGTCACCATAAAGAGCGCATTCATGATGTTATTACTGGCGATAGCTTGCGCACACTCACTTTCATCTGCGCGAGCTTGAATAAAGGTATATAGCGGCACGATAAACAGACCGCCACCGACCCCTATCATGAATAGATCAAACATGAGGCGATAATGACTAGCATCAGCGATAAAGGAACGGATATCAAATACAGGCTCTGACGCTAAAACCACAGGCAATGCAGCATACAAATCAATGCCAAAGCCGCCGAGTAGCATAAGTCCGATCGGTGCGACACCCAACTCGACCTGTTTGAAAGACAAGCGTTCACAAACAAAAGAGCCAATACCAATTCCTACTGAAAACAGTAGCAATAACAAAGAGACTACTGTTGGGTCGGCATTGAGCGTGATCCGTGCAAAGTTAGGGATCTGGGTTAAATAGGTTGCACCCACAAACCAAAACCAACTAATCGCCAAGATGGCTAACCAGATATCCTTAGTTTTTCGGACCTTACGAATACTCGCAACCGTAGCAGAAATAATCGAAAATTGAGGCTTTATCCGATTAGGTGTCGGGACACTGGGGATCATACAACTGGCGAGTAAGCCGATCATCGCCAGTATCAAGACACTGCCAGCCGCCCAATAAGTGGCATTGTCACTCGCTACAATCAGCCCTGCGGATAGTGTGCCGATTAAGATGGCTAAAAACGTGCCCATCTCTACCCAAGCATTGCCCGATACTAGTTCATTCTCTTTAAGCACGCGTGGCAGTAGTGAGTATTTAACAGGACCAAAGTATGCAGACTGCGTTCCCATTAAAAACAGCAAGAGCAACATAATAAGATAGCTATGGGAGAGTATGGCGAACACTGCCGCCGACATAATCAAAAATTCGACAACCTTAAGGCGACGGATCAGTATCGCTTTATCAATACTATCTGCAATTTGGCCAGCATGGGCGGAAAACAATAAAAACGGCAGTATAAACAAACCTGCGGCAAGGTTTACAAACAGATGCACATCTATCGGTAAAGCCTCAATTTGCGAGTAACTCACCATCAGTAAAAGCACGTTTTTAAATACATTGTCATTTAATGCCCCTAAGCACTGGGTAATGAAGTAGGGCAAAAAGCGGCGACTAAATAACATGATTTTCCTTTTGAAATGGCTGACGAGATCTACAACTACACGACAATGACAAAATAAGTCCCATAAAAAAGCCATCACACTGTGATGGCTTCAATCTGCTGAGGACTTAGCTCTCAGCTGTGAGGATCTCGTCCCAGGCTAAATTCGGCGAACCAACGACAATGAAATTTGGGTTCTCTAAACTTTCACGCTCATTATAGCTCAGTGGTTGCAGTGCAAGATCCATAATCTGCCCGCCTGCCTCTTCGACAATAATCTGCGCGGCGCCAGTGTCCCACTCTCCAGTGGGGCCTATGCGCACATAGCTATCGGCGCGACCTTCAGCCACTAAACAGCTTTTCAATGCAGCTCCCCCGAGAACGACGAGTTCACAGTGCTTATTCTGATTAAACAGCTTTATCACCGATTGTGGATCTTGACGCCGACTGACCGCCAATCGCAACGGGCTATTATCATCTTTGCCAATCTGACGGCTACTGATGCGTAGATCATTACCTTTTACACGCTTATAAGCGCCTAATCCGGCGATCGCGTAATAACACACCTCAGTCATCGGCACATAAACAACACCTACGATAGGACGATTATGCTCGACCAATGCGATGATGACCGAGAAGTCACCACTACCTGCGATAAATTCGCCAGTACCATCCAGTGGGTCGACTAACCAATACCGTTGCCAGTCACTGCGCTGTGCGAAAGGGATATCAGCAGCTTCTTCCGATAATACTGGAATATCGGGGGTTAACTCATTCAACGCTTTGGTAATAATATTATGCGCTGCGATATCAGCCGAGGTAACAGGGGTGTTATCTGACTTTATCTCGCGATCATAATCACCTTTTTGGTAAATATCGCGAATTCTTTTACCCGCCACTGTGGCGATTTCAATGACTTGATCGATGTAACTCTCTGGCTTCATAACGACTCCAACAGCCTCACTACCCGAATATATTTGTTGAACTACTTAAGTTGTAGATGCTTTTGCGCTAAAAATAAAGCACTTACACTACGTGACTCTGAGAAATCCTGCTCTTGTAATAAACTCAGCCACTGATCAAGTGGCCATTTGACCAACTCTATCGGCTCTGGTTCATCCCCTTCCAGCTCACTCTGGTAAAGCTCTTCAGCCAGAAATATCTGCATTTTACTCGCAAAATATCCTGGTGCTAAGCTTAATTCCATCAAATGAGTCAGTTTTTTCGAGCCAAAACCAATCTCTTCCTGTAATTCTCGGTTGGCAGCCTCTGCAGCGTTCTCACCCGGATCAATCAGTCCTTTCGGAAAACCGAGCTCGTAACTGTGCGTGCCCGCCGCGTACTCTCGACCTAACAGTAGCTGTTTTTGATCAAGTACTGGCACAACCATTACCGCACCACGGTTATTGCCTTTCATCCGCTCATATTGGCGTTCAACTTGATTCGAAAACCTTAAATGCACTTGTTCAATTTGAAATAATCGACTCTTGGCGACGACTTCAGCATGCAATATTTCCGGTTTAACGTTCTTGTTAGTCATACACATCCCAGTGTTGATGCAGATAAATTTACGAGATCAGTTACAATCTTACTATTCTACCTGCAATCTACAACCTGAATTTTTGAGGATCAGCAAACTATGTTCCCATGGCGCAAAATTGATACCGTTCTACTCGATATGGATGGCACTCTGCTCGACCTTCATTTCGATAACCATTTTTGGCTAAATTTAATCCCCAAAGCGCTCAGTGAACAACGTAATATCACAGAGAAAACAGCAATGGAGTGGGTTGAGACGAGTTACCAAAATGTAGAGGGTACCCTCGATTGGTACTGCTTAGACTATTGGGAACGGCAGATGGGGTTAGATATAATGACCTTACATAAAACGCTCGTGGATAAGATCCAGCTACGCCAAGACAGCTTGCCGTTTTTATATGCGTTAAAGCAAGCAGATAAGCGCCGTATTCTGGTAACAAATGCACACCCGAAAGGCCTAGCCCTAAAACTGCAGCATACGGACTTAGCACTTGGGCTCGATGAAATGATCTCTAGCCATGAAACCGGCTACCCAAAAGAGCATCCGTTATTCTGGCAGCAACTTTTTCAGCGCTTTAATTTAGACCCAGCTCGCTGCTTATTCATTGATGATAACGAAGCGATTCTAGCGGCTGCGAAACTGGCAGGGGTGGGCTATCAATTAGGTGTTGCCAACCCCGATAGTCAGAAGCCAGTTAAACCATTTACCGATTTTCCTGCAATAGCAGATTATCGTCACCTGCTAGACGAATTACTCGCCAGCGACAGCGTGATTTAAAGCGAGCTTGTCGATCTAAAAAGGGCACTATAAAGTGCCCTTTTTTAATGACCGTGAGTAATGCCTAGATCGGCAATCGGCCTTGATAAGTAATAGGGTAATAGCCTTGGCTGTCTTTTTTACCTAAAAATCCCAGGGCTTTTTTCAAATCATCCGGTTGAGTATTCACTTCACGAATTTTGGCATTTACCTGCATCATCTTATTGTCGGCCAATACGATGGTGCCATCTAAACCCAATCCGTTTAGCTTTTCATCAGTGGCTAATTGCACGTTGCCATCAAGACAACTTAAGCCTAAAGCAATGTCACCGAGTGGGTAATTACCAAACTGATTGGTGACTTGTACCTTATTTAAAAATAGCTTACCGACTAGCTGCTCACACCAAGGCAATCCTTGTTCAAAAGTATTCACTAACGCACTAATATCACCATTGATTTTGGTCTTAAACGGTAAACGAGTCTTGCCAAGCAAGAAGTCACTTGGTGCGTCAAAACGCAAACCACTGACATCGAGTCCGCCAAATGAATAAGCCACAACGCCTTTGCCATTAACTGCACTGCTACGCGTCCCGATACTTATATCAGCCTTAACCGTTCCGGTTAATAATGAAGCAATACTTAAATCCCATTGCACCTGTTCAACTTGACGTTTTTGCACGCTAAGCATATCAATACTGCCAGACCAAATAGTACCCGACACACCATTGAGAACGATATTGGCTGGGATAGGGGCCAATTTAACGGCCATACTTGCAGGAAACAAAACCAGCAGGAACACCAAATAGATGAAAAAACCGAGCGCTATTTTTTTAACTAATTTCACAACAACATCCTACTTGGATAACTGAATTCGGCGAACATTTACAAAACCAGGCGTATCAGATTCTGCCAAATCGAGGCTCTCTAACGACAAGCCTTGATTTTGAACCAACTCATAAAGGTAGCTAAGCAAGGTTTCGAACGGAACTTCATCCATCCATACTTGGATTTTATTCCCTTGCGGCTGCATACGGGTAATGGTCAAACCAAAACGACCTGCGGTTTGATTAACTGCTGCACTTAAGCTGCCTTTAAAAGCACTACCTTGGCTTGTCTGTTTCAAGCCCGCTATACGGTTAGCGGTCTTCTTTACATAATTTAGCGTACTAAGTTGCCCTTCAAGATTGAGCTGCGCCTCATTTTCAGCATTAGCTATCGGAGTCCAAATACCCCAATACAAAATACCAATCAATAACACTACACCACAAGCGCTGACCATCTGCTTTTCACGCAGAACCAGTCCAGCCCACCATACTTTAATGTTATCCATCTTATTTGCTCCTGATGGTTAAGGTGCTAGTGACTTCTGATTCACCGCTATTCATTGCGCCACCATCGAGCTTATATGAGCGAGAGATTATCTCTTTAAACTTTTCAATCTGATCGTAGCTTTTGGCCTTAACCTGCATGCGGATCTCGCTGCGACTACTGTCGAAGCGTAATGAGGTGGGTTTTAAATCCGTGACTTGAGCAAATGCGACTTTTGTACCTTCTAGCATCGCAAAAAATTCACTACCACTGCCGCCGCCCTGCATCTTGCGAACATAGCTTTCCATTTGAGCCCGTAAATTAACGACTCGAGAACTGCCCAGAACCACTTGCTTATAGATCTGTTCACTTTGTAGCTTTACGGCATCAGCTTTGGCATTCATCTGATGAATGTTGAGCCCTTTGTTTACCAGAGCCAATATCACAACCACGGCAAATACAACGGCGGCATTGCGCCATAGACTCAAATGTTTACCATATTCGCGTTTAGGCTGATAAACCCCTGACAGTAAATTCATTGGGGCATTCAGTATACCCCGAGCCAAAACCAGCATAGGGAGGTCGAGTGGCTGCTCTTTAATATCAACACCCGTCAACGTTAATTCGGTATAGCCTGCGACAGTGGTGGTGTTTGCGCTATCAGGTAACAATTGTGGTAAAGCCACATCTAACCAGTCTTTATTAAGGCTAACACCACTGCTTTCGCCTGTTCTAAGCAGAATATCTTGCCCAAAAGTAATAGCGGCCCAGTCACACTCTGCCAGCGGCAGTGCCAAACAATCAGGGACGATACACTTGGCTTTAAGCCCAGCTTCAGCTAGCCATTCAATCCAATTTTGCATCTGTTCGTGTGCCACAACGGCAATACTGAGTGCGTCACCTTGGCGGGGGCCCACCACAAAATGAAGCTCATCAACATCTTGAGCTAAATTTTCTTCCAGCATAAAAGGTAGCGCTTTAATCGCTTGGCGCTGACCCTTTTCTGGCAGGTCCACTGCGGTCAATGTAATGCTAGAGGCCGGGACTAAAACGTCTACCGCACGGTTACCCGCTCTTTCAGTCAGAGTTGATAGCGCACTGGCGTCACTCAGTTCGCCAGAACCTATAATTTCTTGCTCCTGTTCAGACCAAACGATCCACGAACATGGTTGCTCAAATGATTGCCCTAAACGGATGAATAATCTTTCACTCACTGATCTGTCTCCACAAGTCTCTTTAACTCATTAAAGGACTGTTGTTATTTTTGTCCGCCAAACTGCCGGGATAACACTTCTAGCGTTTTGCTATCGCCTTTGAGCACACTTTCAAGCCTAAAGACGGCGTTATCAACTTTGGCTCCCGCTTGCAGTAGGAAATAGCTACTGGTCACACCAAAACTTGATTTAAGCTGTGCGTCACTGGCTAGGCCGGCGATAGAGGAGTTTTCCCAAAACTCGTCTATTTTTTCGTAGCCATCACCTGGGCGTTGGTTAATGATGCTTTCAGCTTCACCCACCGAAATTTTATTATCGAGCATGCCAGCAATCAGTGCCGCTTGCTCAACAGGGACCGTATTAACATTTAACACCATAGTGCTATTGCCCGGTACTGCACACACATACGGCGCTATTTTCAGATAGATATCTTGGGTAAACCCCATCACCGCACGCAGTTCACTCTTATGGCTCAGCAAAGTATTAGCTGCACGATAAGGGACATTACGCGCCTCATAGTCTGCATCTTCTGCACCGTAAGGCCCTGCAGTCGTATCCTCATCTATATAATCTTTTAAGGTTTGCGCTAAGCGCTCGGCCGCAAAGTCATCCATACCCAATGCCACTAATAAGCCTTTAAATTGCACTGCGGGCAAAGGTAATTTGGGCTGACCATTTTCTACTGTCTTAGTCGTCTGTGATAATGCATTCAGGTTAAAACATGACTGCATATCACTTATTTTACCGGCGATCTCCCCATTCTCTGCTGGAAAAATCACATCGGCTTGCGCCCAGTACTGTTGCATATGCACAGTATCAGAGTCTTCTAAATCTTGTTTTAAGACCTTCTTCGCGATCTCTTCAGCCGAGATGGCATACCAAAAAGCTTGATCGTATTGCGCCAAATTAATGGTGCGCCTAACGGATATCTGGTTTCTAGAGGTTATCTTGGTCGCCACTATTGCCACTATTGCTACAATCAATAATACGACAATGAGTGCGACTCCACGCTGCTTAGTCCGCATCGTTAAGTCCCTTTACCGTTATTGCCCGAACCATTACCCGTGTCTTCTTTTTCTTTGTCTTTTTCTGTGTCGTTATTGTTATTACCGCCGTTATTATTGCTCGAGTTACTGCCCGCTGGGGCCCCTAACGGCAATAGAAACTTACGCTGAACTTTGCCTAAATCTTCAAATTCAATTTCCATGGCTATCGCCTTGGGTAATTTGGTAGCGTCGGTTTTTCGTTCCCACTTATCGTCGCTAAAGAAAGCATACTCAACAGAAATAACCTTTTCCATTATCACCGTTTTTATCGGTTCAGCGCCAATTTCAGGCTCTGGATAAGGGTAATACCAACGCTGTAACTGTCCCTCTATCACTACGTAGGCTACCGACTGTAGGCTGCCTCGAGGCAATAGACCATCAGGGTTTAACCAACCCAAACGGAAAAACACTAGCGACTCAGATTCTGAGTCGAGCATGTTGTCACCGGTTTGAAATACCGTGGTACCGCGACCGCCGTCAAGCAGCCTTGGCGTGCGAGCCACCATTTGGTTTAGATCACGCTCAATGATCCCAAAGCCTTGTTGCATCGCTTTTAACTTGCCAGCAAACTCACGCGTAACCGTGTCGTTTTGTAGCACTGTGTGCAGTACCGTATTGGCTGCCAGCCCTAACAAAGCAAAAATCGAAATAGCGATCAACATCTCAAGCAGCGTAAAGCCACGATTAGATTTAGTCAGACTTGAGGACATAACTGCTCACCTCGGCAATGACACGACCAAAGCGCTCATCGTCGCTGATGGTTATTCGTATCATTCTAAAATTATCATCCGTTGTCTTAACAACCTCTTTGCGCCAGTACCAATCTTTGCTCGCTAACCGCTCTTGGCCATCTTTACGACCAATATCAGGAAACTTAGACTCTAAGCGGGCTTCAACCATTTGGTTATGCGCGACCCACTGTGCCATGGTGCGCTCTTCCAATATCGGCATATTAGCCATCTGCTCGCCTAAGCTTTTGGTAATCGATACCGCGGCAATAGAAAAAACCGCTAGCGCGACGATCACTTCGAGTAAGGTCATACCGCGTTGCTTAATAAACATAAGCACTCACTCTGTTGCTTGCGCTTGAAAATGCTGGAAAATAACTAGATATCATCTTCATGGTCCAATTTTAATCTACCCAGCACATCGCCAAACACAACCACTTCAATCTCTTTATTCATTTCATTTCGGGTGACGAAAGACAGTTCAAATGCACTCATTTCACCACTCGGGAATAGCAGGATTTGCGGTTCCGGATATTTCTTTTTGTCGTCCGCTGATGGCTCAATTAAAGGCTCATCGAACCAGCTGTCTTGTTCTTCATCTTCTTGCACTAGCGGCAAACCATCTAGAACAAGGTGTAACTCAAATCCAGGTTCCATTTGCCTTGCAGATAACAGCCGGTCTTGTTCTAAGGGCTTCCATTTACCGTCGTCGTAGTCGTAATAGACATATTCATAACTGTCTTTTTCAACAACAATACCAATGAATTGACCGCTAAGTACCGTTTCATCTAACACCATCTCAGCTGACATCATAAATTGCACAGCCAGACGTTCGAGCGCTTTCTCTTGGCTTGCGCCGCCCATACTTAAAGTCACAGCCGAAGCGGCTAATCCCATCAGTAACACCACGAGCAACACCTCCATTAAGGTGAAGCCCGCTTGACGTGCTCGAACAATTCGTGACAATGTCATCTTATTGCAAGTTCTGCAGGTTCCAGTTACCGATATCATCTTCTGTACCAGCCTGGCCATCAGGCCCGACACTGAAGATATCTAACTTACCATTTTCACCTGGGCTTAAAAGCAGGTAATCATTGCGCCATGGATCTTGTGGTAAACGCTTAACATAACCATCTTCGCGGTAGTTACGTGGCTCTGGCGACATCGTTGGCTTCTGCACTAACGCTTCTAAGCCCTGCTCTGTCGTTGGATAGATACTGTTGTCTAACCGATACATATCTAACGCATTTTCTAGCGCGACAATGTCTGAAACCGCTTTTTGTTGATCAGCTTTATCTTTGTTACCCATTAAGTTAGGCACGACCATCGAGGCTAAGATACCTAAAATAACGATAACGACCATCACTTCTAAAAGTGTAAAACCTTTTTGTTTACTACGAATTTGCATTGAAAACTTCCTTTAACTGAATGACTTATATATCTCGCTATATGGCAATGCCAACATCGAAACTATTCGTTAACCACTGATCAGATTATTCAGCGCTAAAATTGGCTGAAGAATCGCTAACACAATAAATAACACCACTGCGGCCATACTCACAACCAACATAGGTTCAAATACACCAAGTGCAATCGTGACATTTGACTCAAACTCCCGATCTTGGTTATCTGCAGCCCGCTCCAACATCTGCTCGAGTTGACCACTTTTTTCACCAGAGCTAATCATATAGAGCATCATTGGCGGAAAAAGTTTAGTATTTGCTAAAGCAGCACCCAAACTTGTGCCCTCACGCACACGCGATGTGGCCTCTTCAACGGCCGCTTTAACTCTTACATTAATCAATACATCGCTAGCAATACGCATAGCATCAAGCAATGGCACCGAACTCGCTGCGAGGATACTCAAAGTACGAGCAAAACGAGCGGTATTTAAACTTTTACTGACCTTACTGACCACGGGAACACGCAATAACAGCGTATCGTATTTCATTCTATTGGCTGGCACCACGAGTAAGCGCTTCAATAACACAAACAGTCCGATAAGCAGCCCAAGAACAACCAGTCCATAGTCTCGAATAAAATCAGAAGAGCTGATGAGTAACTCGGTAGTCCAAGGTAATGCTTGGCCCATGTGCTCAAACTGACCAACCACCTCAGGCACTACGGCTGCAAGCAAAATAGCAATCACACCCACTGCAACACACGTTAGGACAACAGGATAGATCATCGCTTGAGTCATTTTACTTTTGAGTTGCTGGCGACGCTCGGTATAGTCTGCAAGACGATTCAATACCACTTCTAAGTGACCAGACTTTTCACCTGATGCCACCATAGCGCGATAGAGCTCGTCAAAAATGTGGGGAAACTCAGCCATCGAGTCAGCTAAGCTATAACCTTCAACAACACGTGAACGAACCGCCATAATCATACTGGCGAGGCGATCTTTTTCGCATTGTTGACCGACGGCTTTAAGGGCCTCTTCAATCGGTAAGCCCGCCGCCACTAACGTTGCAATTTGGCGAGTGATCAATGCCAGTTCAGACACTGATATTCCGCGCTTAAAAAAGCTCACCCCTGCCGATTTTGTTTTACTCTCTTTTTCGACCACTGGGGTTATTTCCAGTGGCATTAAACGTAGCTCTCTGAGCTGGCCTCGGGCATGCCTTGCAGTGTCTGCTTCAACAACGCCTTTTTGTTGCTTGCCGGCTTTATCTAATGCTTTGTATTCAAATGCTGGCACTGATTATTCCTCGCGAGTGACACGCAGCACTTCTTCAAGGGTGGTTTTCCCTGCAAGCACTTTACTCATACCGTCATGACGAATACTCGGCACGGTTTTGCGAATATGTTTCTCTATCGCTAGCTCTCCGCGACCGGTATGGATTAATTCACGGACATGATCATCGACAATGAGCAGCTCATGGATACCGGTACGGCCACGGTAGCCATTATGGCCACAGATCTGACAGCCTTTAGCACGGTAGATTGTACGTGGGTCATCAAATGCAATACCCAGTAGCTCTCTTTCACGCTCGTCGGGTACATGCTCTTCTTTACAGTGCTTACATAAGGTTCTGATCAATCGCTGTGCGAGCACGCCCAACAAACTCGACGAAACAAGGAAAGGTTCAACACCCATATCTTGTAACCGCGTAATAGAACCAGATGCAGTATTCGTGTGCAGTGTTGATAGCACCATGTGACCGGTTAATGAAGCTTGTACGGCAATTTGCGCCGTTTCAAGATCTCGAATTTCACCAATCATGACTACATCAGGATCTTGACGCAAAATAGCGCGCAGACCACGAGCAAAAGTCATATCAACCTTGGTGTTTACTTGCGTTTGACCAATACCCTCTAACTCATATTCGATAGGATCTTCGACGGTTAGAATATTGGTATCAACTGAATTGAGTTCGGTTAAGCCTGCATACAAGGTGGTACTTTTACCAGAACCAGTGGGCCCGGTGACCAAGATAATACCGTGGGGCCTGCGGATTAACTCATCGAATTTGACACGGACAGCTTCTGTCATTCCCAGCTGAACCAGATCTAAATTGCCAGCATTTTTATCGAGTAAACGCAGTACCACACGTTCGCCATGGCTTGATGGCATAGTCGATACACGTACATCAACGGCTCGACCAGCAATACGCAATGAAATACGACCATCTTGCGGGACGCGTTTTTCTGCAATATCTAATCGCGCCATTACCTTAATACGCGACACTAATAGTGACGATAGTTTGCGGTTAGGCTTTAGGACTTCTTTTAAGATACCGTCAACGCGGAAACGCACAACAAGTTGCTTTTCATAGGTTTCGATATGGATATCGGAAGCTTCTTCTTTAATCGCTTCAGACAAGAGCGCGTTGATCAATTTAATGATCGGCGCATCATCGTCACCCTCAAGCAGATCCTCTGTTTGAGGTAGCTCTTCTGCGATGGTAAACAAGTCCATCTCGTTACCAATATCTTCCATCATTTGCTGCGCTTCTGATGAATTGGCTTGATACGCTTGGGTTAAGCGTGTTTCAAACGCAATATCCTCTAGCTTGACCAG
This sequence comes from Shewanella sp. GutCb, assembly GCF_002836135.1. Classification (NCBI taxonomy): domain Bacteria; kingdom Pseudomonadati; phylum Pseudomonadota; class Gammaproteobacteria; order Alteromonadales; family Shewanellaceae; genus Shewanella; species Shewanella sp. GutCb. The sequence continues at coordinate 19,295 of NZ_PJBL01000019.1, forward strand.
TGGTAACGACTTGCCACTATAACGACGAGCCTCCAGCAGCGCCGATAACGGGGTGCCGTTGGTATGGTAAAGCGATAAAACGCCATGTTCATCTTTATCTAATGCAGCGTTGAATCGATGCGCAAATGCAAAGGGCAACCGCTCTTTGCTCGTCGAGTGAAAGACTTCGTCAGCTTCTGCTTCAGACACTAGCCCAAGCTCATTCGATACTTGTGCTAGTTCATCATCTGCTTGGATCTTATTATCACTCATCAGCTGAATCTTTATCAATATCAGTTGCGGTTTCTGCCTTTGCGGCCTCAGCAGCATCTTCAGCCGCTTGTGCTTTTTCTGCGTCAGTATTTTTATTCTCAGAAATACTCTTTAAAGCAGCATCTGTTTGGCGCATCTTAGTATCTAGCCCTTTACCGTCTTTATAACGATTCAGCACTTCGTTCACTTCATCGGGCAGATATGCCTCTTGATCCCATTCTTCCAGAACTGGCACATTAGAATCTGGCATCAAGTTAACACCACGCTCTTGTTGCTCAAGTTGCAGCGCACGGAAATAGTTGTACTTGCGACCTGCGATACCTTGCATGGTAATACCATCTCGAATAATCGTCGGCTTAATAAACACCATTAAGTTGGTCTTTTTCTTACCGCTAGAAGATGACTTAAACAGATAACCAATAATCGGGAGGTCGCCCAAAAATGGTACTTTTTGTACGGACTCTTGCACTTCTTCTTTAATTAAACCACCCAGCACCACTATCTGACCTGAATCTGCCATGACAGTCGTGGTTAAACGGCGAGTGGCAAAAGTAATATCGACACCGGTTTTACCATTAATACCTGAGACTTCTTGCTCAATGGTTAGCTTGACCGCATTACCCTCGTTGACCTGAGGAAGCACTTTTAGCTTAACACCGACCTCTTTACGTTCAACGGTTTGAAATGGGTTACTGTTACCATTACTTGAATTCTGGCTACCGGTAAGGATCGGTACTTCATCGCCCACAATGAATGAGGCTTCTTGGTTATCAAGAGTAGTAATAGAAGGTGTTGCGAGTACGTTTGATTTAGTATCGCTTGAAACAGCTTGGATTAGCGCGCCAAAGTCGCCCATTGCCACGCCCCAAGCCATACCATTCACTTTGCCTAGTGCTTGCGCTAGTAAGGTGATATCACCACGAGAGTCAGGGTTAGTAGTACAAACACCTTGTGCGTCACATACCTTGGTACCTTCCTCACCCTGTGCTTGCCACACACCCGCACCAACTTCACCAATAGTCGGGCCTAAGTTGTTAAACTGTGTTCCACCACCTGCTTTTGTTGCCCACTGCACACCAAAACCAACATCGTCGCCTTCGCCGACTTCAACAATAATGGCTTCAACCAGTACTTGAGCACGGCGAATATCTAACTGATTTATTACGCTTTCAATCGTGCGCATTTGGTCAGGTTCAGCACTAATAACCAACGCATTGGTATCGTTATGCGCCATAATATTGATTTCGTTACGGCGCTTCTTAGTACCTTGAGCTGCGCCACCTTTGTCGTCCACCAGTTGTTCAGCGAAACCAGTTAACACTTCAACTAAATCCTCAGCTTTAGCGTAATGTAGATAACGTACCTTGGTATTGCCCGTGCTCGCTTGCTCAGCATCTAATTGTCTAATTAACTTAACAACACGCTGACGGCTCTTTTCGTCACCACTGACCAGAACGCCGTTAGTACGTTCATCAGCCACAACTTTAGGCGCTTGGCCTGGCATTTTGGCTTGATTAGCCGTTGAACGATAAAGAGTATCGACGATACGGACAATTTCACCCGCTGAGGCAAATTCAAGTTTGACTACTTCAACTGCGGTGTCGCCCTGTTTATCAACGCGGCGCACAATTTCAACTAACTTATTGACCACGGCAGCACGGCCCGAGATCATCAATACGTTTGATGGGTCGTAGTTCACTACGTTACCGCCACCGGCATTATCATTTAACTGACGTAGCAATGGCGCTAACTGCTTAGCTTCGGTGTTATAAAGCGCAACGATACGAGTGACCATCTCGTCACCCATTCCAGGCGCATTATCATCAGCAACTCGAATTGACGCTGTTTTAGCATCTTTATCCTTGATGACCTTAATGATGTTGTTATCCATTTCGACAACAGCGTAACCGTAGACTTGAAGTACATTGAGAAAAAATTGATAGTATTGGTCGTCATCTAAAAGGTCATAACTTCGAACATTAATTTTGCCGCGTACGGTAGGATCGACAATAATAGTGCGATTCAAGTTCTTACCAACAATGTTGATGAACTCTTGAATATCAGTGCCCTTAAAGTTAGCCGCATATTGTTCAGACCAAGCAAGTTGTGGTGCGAGTAATGATGCCCCCATGACGATGCCAGCGATTAGTCTGCGTCTAATCCTTTTATTATTCATTGTAATACGTCCCCTAAAACCTTTAATTGCGGCAAGCTCAATTATTTATTGCAGCAGCCTTTATTTTTATTGGTTGCTGCTCTTTTATTGCGGCAAGCTAAACATAATTTCGATCAGTTGACCTTCACGCTCAACCATTAAGGCAATTTCAGTCATTTCTGGTAATTGCCCCATTACTTCCAATGCTTGACCCATATTGGTCAAGTCATAACCATTAATCGATTTTGCCAAATCATTGGGCTTAAAACCCGCCTCAATAAATAGCTTTCTGTCTTTACCGGGATTGAGTCGGTAGCCCGCGAGCTCTCCACCACTTTTAACGGGTGAGATTGCTAAGTAATCGGTGATTTTACTGGGATCAGCCAAGATTTGTTCACGTGACTGACTTAACTCACGGGCCACTTCACGGTTTTTACGTTGATCTATTTTTCTGCTTTTAGGTAAGCTCTTGGCTTGTTGCAGTTGCTGATTAGCATTGCTGTTGGTGTTGTATTCAAGTCCATCCAACATCAAGGTTTCGTATCTGCCACTGTTAGTGATAATAATACGATCGGCATAGACCTCTTTTAACGACGCTGATGTGCCTTTAATTTTGTCGCCCAAGCCATAGGTATCTTGGCTACCGCTTGACGCAATCACCGCTAAACCTTTTTGCTCAGTTGTTGATGCAACCACGCCAGTCAATTGAATTGACAGCGATGTTTTGGGTGCGTCGGTAATAACCTCTTCTGTTGGAGCAACTTTAGGTTTGGTAGAAGTACCGTCAGTACGCCCAAATAACCCTAAATCGTGCAAGCCTGAGATGTTAACTGCCCCTGAAACTGTCGAAGAGGCAGGTGTCGGCGTCCAGCGAGAAACAGCTGAATTTTCAGGAACTAACTTCCATGTGATCTGCGCTAATAGAAACAGCATTAGCACAACACCGATACTAAATATCGCGGAGCTAACAGGTTTTTGAGGCACTGTAGCCGCTTTAGTTAAAAACTTATCTAATAAATCCATATTTATGTGGACCCTCTGCACAGGTCTCTGTTCTGATTATGATAATTTAGCCAATCCTGACTCATGCTAACCTACACTGCACCCCGCAACAAGCCCATAACAGCAGCAATGTTGGCGATAATAGGCCAAACATGCTAACTTTACGCGCCTTAAAAGGGTGTGAAGCACGCCACTATTATACGAGTAGGGACACACTCATTTGTATCTTAATACTCAGCTTGTGAACTTACCCCTACTTTAACAAAGGTTAATCTACCACTGGAGTCGCTCATGAACGACAACGAGCAACAAGCAGAAAAAGTCAGGCTAGATAAATGGCTCTGGGCCGCACGCTTCTATAAGACTCGCGCCATCGCAAAAGAGATGATTAATGGTGGTAAAGTACACTACAACGGCCAACGTACCAAATCGAGTAAATATGCCGAGGTAGGGGCCACCATTAGATTAAGGCAAGGGTATGACGAAAAAGAGATCGTCATCATAAAAATGTCCGAACATCGCCAAAAAGGGTTAATCGCGCAAACCCTTTATGAAGAAACACCGCAAAGCATAGCTAAACGTGAGACATATGCTGAGCAAAGACGTTTAAATATACTTCATAATCCCGCTCCTGAGCAGAAGCCGGATAAGAAGCAGCGTCGTCAAATAATGCGCTTTAAAGAAAGCTAAAATTGGAATACCGAAATGACTAAAGACAATTTATATCGTTACCTGTTTGAGAACGCTAGCGTGCGTGGTGAATTGGTACAACTAGAAAAGAGCTACCAAGAAGTCATTGCAGCGCATGACTACCCACTGGCCATTCAACATCTATTGGGTGAATTGATGGCTGCGACATCACTGGTAACAGCCACATTAAAATTCAGCGGCGATATTAGCATTCAATTGCAAGGTGATGGCCCGGTATCATTAGCCGTCATAAATGGTAATAACCTACAGCAGCTGCGCGGCGTTTCTCGCTGGACTGGAGACATTGCCAATGATGCTCCACTACAAGCTCTGTTTGGCAAAGGACACATGGTTATCACCTTAACGCCTAATGATGGCGAGCGTTACCAAGGTGTGGTCGCACTCGACAAGGAAACATTGGGCGAATGTTTAGAGGCTTATTTTGAACAGTCAGAGCAGCTACCGACTAAAATAAAGCTGTTTGCAAACACTAAGCAAGCGGCCGGTATATTCCTGCAAGTTTTGCCTACTGACGGCGAGCATAATGACGATTTCGAACACTTATCAGTGTTGACTGAAACCGTTAAGCAAGAAGAGCTATTTGAGCTTGAAGCCGAGGATGTACTGCATCGCTTGTACCATGAAGAAGAGGTCCTTTTATTCGACCCTGTTGCGGTTACGTTTAGCTGTACATGTTCAAAAGAGCGTAGTGCTCAAGCGATTCGCACCGTCGCTAAAGAAGAGATTGATTCTATTATTGCAGAGGAAGGTAAAATCGAGATGGGTTGTGAGTACTGCAATAGTAAGTATGTATTTGACAGCATTGATGTCGAAGCGATTTATGCTATTGCCCCAAGCAGTGATGTCACTCAGTAGTCATTAAATTAATTAAATCGATTAAAGGCGCTCATTGAGCGCCTTTTTTATGATTAAAATCTGCCCTCCTAACATGAATATCGGGCACCATGATGTAGCAGTAGTCACTTTTTAAGCTTTTTTTTGAACTAGTGCACATATTCAATTGCGCATACGTTACAATCGCCTCAGACAAAATAGCTGGCGCCATAGACCGGCAAACTTAAACGACCCTACAGATGGAGACCTTACACATGGCGGATGGATCTAACCGCGAGTACCTTAACCTCTCTACAGGCCAATTAGTCGAGCTTGCGTTAGCACGCGGCGAAGGTGAATTGACTGCAAACGGTGCTTTAGTTGCAAAAACCGGCGAACGTTCTGGTCGTTCACCCAATGACCGCTTTATCGTGAAAGAGTCTAGCTCAGAAGCTGATATTGAATGGGGCCCCGTCAACAAGCCATTTGAAGCTGACGCTTTTACCGCCCTTTGGGATCGTGTTGAAGCATACTTAGCGGATAAAGACACTTTCGTATCGAATCTAGAAGTCGGTGCAAGTAAAGAGCATTACCAGCCTGTTACTGTAACAACTGAATATGCATGGCACCAACTATTCGCCCGTAATCTTTTCATCATTCCAGAAGAGTTTAATGCGGCTGATAAGCCGACTTGGCAGATCATCAATGCACCCGGTTTTGAATGTGTGCCAGAGCGTGACGGTACTCATTCAGATGCGACTGTCATCTTAAATTTCGCAGAACGCAAAGTGCTACTTGCTGGCCTTAAATATGCTGGCGAGATGAAAAAGTCGATGTTCTCGGTACAAAATTTCCTACTTCCAGCGAAAGGTGTATTACCAATGCACTGCTCAGCTAACGTGGGTACTGACGGCGACACCACACTGTTCTTCGGTCTATCAGGAACGGGAAAAACAACCCTTTCAGCTGATCCTAAACGTTTCCTTATCGGTGATGATGAACATGGCTGGGCACCTGGTGGCGTATTTAACATCGAAGGCGGTTGTTACGCAAAGTGTATCGATCTTAGTGAGAAGAACGAGCCTGTGATCTGGGATGCTATACGTTTCGGCACTGTACTTGAAAACGTCGTCACCGATGAGAACCGTGTACCTGATTACACAAACTCTTCACTGACAGAAAATACCCGTGCAGCCTATCCACTTGAGCACATCGCTCAACGTAAAGAGGAAAACTGCGGTGCAGAGCCTCATGCAGTTGTATTTCTAACATGCGACGTTTCGGGTGTATTACCACCGGTTTCTAAGCTAACCAAAGAGCAAGCTGCGTATCACTTCTTGTCGGGTTATACCGCTAAAGTGGGTTCTACTGAGATGGGTTCAACAGCCGCCATTCAGTCAACGTTCTCAACTTGCTTCGGCGCACCTTTCTTCCCACGCCCAGCAGGCGTATATGCTGAGCTATTAATGAAGCGTATCGAATCATTTGGTAGCCAAGTGTACTTGGTCAATACAGGTTGGACTGGTGGTCCACACGGGATTGGTAAGCGTTTTGATATCCCAACGACTCGCGCCATTGTCGATGCGATAGTCAGCGGTGAGCTAAAAGATGTTGAAACTGAGCACCTTGAAAAGCTAAACCTACATGTACCAGTGTCGGTCACAGGTGTAGACAGTAATTTGTTAAACCCAATCAACACTTGGGAAGATAAGCAACAATACGCAGAGTTTGCACAGCACTTAGCTGACAGCTTTAAAGCTAACTTTGAAAAATACCAAGTGCCTGATGCAATCAAGAATGCAGGACCAAACGCTTAACGCCAATCATTAGCGTAAGTGCTTAAAAATCCCCGTTTAGCTCAGCTAAACGGGGATTTTTTTTGACTTAAAATCGTTAGTTTAACGATTAGATTCAGCCCTTAATAAGTAAAGTGAATCAAACTTAAAGTAAAGCCTACTTGACTTACATATCAAACAAGCCTAACTTTAAGTCAAGCTTACTTTACATTGCAGCAAAACAAAAGGAACTGTATCGATGAAGAACATACTAAGTGCAATCTGTGCCAAAGGGCTGCCTAAGCGCGATCTGAAAAATGCCAATCGGGTTAACCTACTGGCACTGCTTTGGGCGCTGACCCTTATGATTAGCACCTATTTAGCCAAAACGGATATGCTTGATAGCGTACTCACTCTTACTATCGCCTTTGGGATACATACCGTTATAGGTATCGCTATGCTGCTGTCTTACAAACACTTTCTCACCCAACTCGATGAATTGGAACGTAAAGTACAGCTTGATGCATTAGCGCTAGCTGTCGGTGTCGCCATTATTAGCTTTTCTAGCTATTCAATCTTAGCTAAAGCAGGTACCTTACCGCCTTTAAACAGCTCTTATCTCATTGCACTCATCGCCTTGACCTATATGGTTGGCATTATTAAAGGAAGGTTAGCCTACCGATGAAAAATCGTCTCAAAGTACTTAGAGCTGAACGAGATTGGACCCAAGCTGATCTGGCTGACAAACTCGAAGTTTCACGGCAAACCATCAATGCGATTGAAAAAGGCAAGTACGATCCCAGTTTACCGCTGGCCTTCAAAGTTGCCCGTTTATTCGAGATGCCAATTGAAGCTATCTTCGAAGATGAAACAGAAGTAGAAGTGGGTTAGGTAAATAGGTCCTCCTTACGGGAGGACTTATTCATTGGCGCAATGGATGTCTCATTCTATAGCTGCAAATACCTCACATTTCCCATATCCCTATGGGTCAGATGTGAATGAGCGACCGTATGTGCAGACGCGACTGAAGCTCGCTGTCATGCTTTATGAAAGAATGGGTCACTGTAAGCTCAACGAAAACATCTGGCTTCCAAAGATGGATGATGCCGGGAATAAAATTGCCCCTGTTTTCGACGGCCTCGACCACATCTTCACTGGGTTAGAAAAGTACAAGCATTCGGCCATTGAGTTCACAACAGAAAACGATAAAACTCATTATTCCCTTCAAACTAACGGTTAACAACCATTCCCCATCAAAGTTGCCGGAGTACGTTGAAGACTTCTTATAAACCAAAGTCCTTAATGCCATACCGTAACTCGACCAATCAGCATAATTAGACACAGTTATCCTATTGCACTCATTGGCATTTTGATGAAATATAAAGGACTTATAATAATTCTAAATTGATCTAATAGATGGATATCCTATCATGCGCCTAACACCCATCCAGACGAGGAACGTCGCCCTTACTGGCCTTATTGCGCTTGCGACAAGTGCCACCAGCTTATGCACTGTTGCAGCTGAACACGACACCACGCCTCAACTGGCAACAACTTACGTTAATGACGCCATTTTACCGCCTAATATTGAATGGCATGGAAAAAGCGAATCGCTGTTAGCGGCTCCTGACAGTGAGTGGGCGACCCCTTTTGAAAAGAATGGCCTTAAAACCAGCCCAAGTTACGACGAAACATTTGCCTGGTTAGATAAGCTCATTGCCCAAAGCGATATGCTTAAAAAAGTCAGCATAGGTAAAAGCCCACAAGGGCGTGATATTTGGATGATTGTCGCGTCCAAAGAGGGTGCCGAAGATGCCGTCACGTTACTGAAGAACAGTAAACCAAGTGTGTTAGTACAAGCGGGGATCCACTCAGGCGAAATCGACGGTAAAGACGCTGGCATGATGTTACTACGAGATATCATCTTCGGCGGTAAAGCATCGCTGCTCGACCATGCTAACTTGCTGTTTGTGCCTATTTTCAGCGTCGACGCCCACGAGCGCTCAACAGAATATAATCGCGTCAATCAGAGAGGCCCGTTAAACATGGGTTGGCGTACTACCGCCAATAATCTCAACCTTAATCGTGACTACGCTAAAGCTGATACACTCGAAATGCAGCATATGCTGCGGGCTATCAATATCTGGCAACCTGAACTGTATATTGACATACACGTTACCGATGGCATCGACTATCAGTACGATGTTACCTTTGGCTATAACTTAGCTCAAGGTCAGAGCCCTGCAAGCTATAAGTGGTTAGAGCACAGTTATCGCCCAGCAATTGAAGCAGCGCTTGTTAATGAAGGTCATACCCCCGGGCCACTAGTGTTCGCGCTAGACAATACAGACATCACTAAAGGAATGTCTTTGTGGAACGCCAGTCCGCGTTTTTCTAATGGCTACGGCGACGCACGCCATCTGCCGACCATCTTGATAGAGAACCACAGCTTAAAACCGTTTAAGCAGCGAGTACTTGGCACTTATGTCATGCTCGAAGCCACGTTGAAAACCATTGGCAAAGAATCAACCAAGCTAAAGACTGCTATTCAGCAAGATAAGTATCGCTACTCGCCACGACTCACATTAACTTGGAAACAAGAACAGCAGAAACAGGGTTGGGACTTCAAAGGCATCGGCTACTCAATGGAGCAAAGTGCCATTAGTGGTAGCGAGATTGTGCGTTGGAATGGTGAGCCCAAGCTATACGAGAACTTACCAGTGATTGGGGGGACTAAAGCAGATATTAAAGTTAATCGTCCAACGGCGTATTTTGTGCCGCCTCAATGGACAGACGTAATTGAGCGATTGAGTATTCACGGTATCCGCATGACCACCCTCACCAAACCAAGCAAACAAAAGTTGCAGCAATATCAATTTGCAGGCGCTAAGTTTGGCACTGCTGATTACGAAGGCCACCAGCGCGTCGAAGCCAAGGTCAGTAGCAACAACATCACCACAACGTTACCCGTCGGTACAGTCCGTATCGATACCGAGCAACCTTTGGGTGACTTAGCCATACTGCTGCTTGAACCACAATCGCCTGATTCACTGTTTCAGTGGGGTTTCTTTAACCCTATTTTCACTCGCACCGAATATATTGAAAACTACGCGGTTGAACCACTGGCGGCCAAAATGCTTAAACAAGACCCAGCATTGCAAGCTGAGTTTAATGAAGCATTAAAAGACAGTGAATTTGCTGCCGACCCTAAGGCAAGACTGCGTTGGTTCTATGAGCGTAGCCCTTACTATGATAACGAATACCAAAAGTACCCAGTACTGCGCAGTAACTAGCTTGTCAGATTAAACCTAGATAAGCATAGCTTTACATTCACTTAGCTAAAAGCAGCGCCATAAGGCGCTGCTTTAGTAACGCCTATCTAGCTCAAGCTTTCTTGAATCCTGAGATAGCATAGGTCAGCGGTAAACGCTGGCCTTGCTGCTCTACATAAAAACGCTCGCATTGTGTTTTACCTGCCGGTAACTCGACTTCAACAGCCTCTTTGGTTAGCCCCTCAAAACAGTCATAGGGGCTGAAGGGAAACTCATTGAATGACTCAATTTCAATACCTGCACCAATCAACGCATTAATGACATCTGATAAAGAGTGCGCCCAACTGACAAAAGTATCGGTTTCATCTGTCGCATTCTCGGTGTAGGTAGCCTCATCTTCGATATCGGGTTCATCTTGATGAAAATAGCTATAACCTTCAAAGACAGCCTGAGCTGGATGAAACTCCACCATATAGAACTGACCACCAGCATTGAGTTTACTCGCAATGGTCTGTGCCCACTGGTCTAAATCGGGTAACCACACGATTGCGCCATAAGAGGTAAACACGATGTCGAATTGCCCCGCGACCTGCTCAGCCACGTTATAAACATCGGTACAAACGAAATCAGCATTTAATCCCGCTTCTGCCGCCAGTAAATTGGCTTGCTCAATCGCGGCGATAGAGAGGTCGACACCTGTGACCTTAGCTCCAAGTCGTGCCCACGATAACGTGTCTAAGCCAAAATGGCATTGCAAGTGTAATAGGCTTTTGCCTTCTACATTCAACGCTGCTAGCTCTATCTCTTGTAAAGAGCTATTACCCTTTAAAAAGCCAGCAACATCGTAAAAATCAGAAGTGACATGGGTTTGCACGCGGCGATCCCAACCTTGCTGATTTACTGATAAATAATTCATAAGTTTGCTTCCATTCTAAAGTACGCAAATTAATTTGACTCTTTGCTATCAACGCCTTGAGTAAAATCACCAATAATGTCGACTTTAGCCAAATTGATGAGAGAATTCACCACTGCGAATCAAGGTAACAATAAAACATCATAATTAAAACAATTAGATAACCACTTGGCACGTTATCTGCAAACATTAAAAAGCAAAGCAGTATGACTAAATATTGATCACTAAAATAAAAAACAAAAATAACAAGGACATCGTCTAATGAAACTACTCTCTAGCCTTTTTGCCGCAGCGATTACGCTAACCCTCTCCGGTTGCATCATCAATGTTAATGGCGCGAGTGCCGGTCCTATGGATCACCAGAAAAAAACAATTAAGATTGAAGCCGCTGGCATCGACACACTCATCGCCGATACGGGTGCTGGAGACTTGAAGATCCAAGGCATTGAAGGACTCACTCAGATCACCGTCATTGCCGACATATATACCTATGGCGATGTTAAAGCCGATTTAAGCTTAAATAGAAAGGGGAGCAACGCAAAATTGATCGCCGAGTTTGACAGCAATATCAACTTCAGCCGCTCTCCCTATATTGATTTAACCATTCAAGTACCCGCCACTATGATGCTTAAGCTTGAAGATGGCTCTGGTGATATTGAGATCAAAGATGTCTCAGCAAATATCGACCTTGAGGATGGCTCAGGTGATCTTTGGATTCAAGGCGGACATAACCTCAGCATCATCGACGGCTCTGGCTCAGTATCAATTAGCAACACCACAGGCAAGCTCACCCTAGAAGATGGTTCTGGGTCTATCAACGTAAAAGGGATCGGTGGCGATACCAACATTAATGATGGTTCTGGAGATATGACGGTCACCAACATCAATGGCCATGTCGTTATTGACGACGGCTCTGGTGACATCGAAGTCGACAACACCAAAGGCCTTAGCATTGTTGATTCAGGTAGCGGCGACCTCAGCGTCGACAATATCAACGGCTCTGTGAGCATGAACTAATTCGGCATTGAGTCGAATTAGTCATCCAGATAAGCGATTCAAACTCGCTTTTAAAACTAACTCTTAAATGAGTAAACCTTCCCGGCGCAGGTGCTGTTGTCGATTAATGTGCTTACCGGTCAGTTATGCTGACCGAAAGCACACTAGAGTACAGCAGTGCCCTGCCCACCCCATTTAGCTTTATCTCAGCGACATCCCCTATCTAAAGCCTAACTCCGAAACATTGAAATTGATGGTGCCAATGACCTGCGGCCAACGGCAGTACAGATATTCCCATCGAATATTGGCGGCTGAGGGTTGTATCTAAGATCTCAAACAACAAGGAAATAGGTTTTACCCCAATCAAGTGAAAGATGGACAATAGTTAACTTTACATAACAAATTAAAGGTTTACTGTTTTTGACTTAATATCCCACACTATAAATGATTAAAAAATGTCTATGAAAAAGATATTAGTTCCTCTATTCATCGCGCTTGGCGTTAGTGCTTGCGACACCAATAAATTAGATCTAACTGACCTTAATCAGGCCCAAAAAGACCAGCTTGGTGAGGTTGTCAGTGATTACCTCGTTCAGCACCCTGAGTTCTTAATTAAAGCGTCTGAGAAATTAAACCAACAGAAAAAAGCTGAAATGGCCCAGAAAGCAGTTGAAGTTGCGGTCTCAATGGCCAAACAACTCACTCAAGACAAGAAAACACCTTTTATAGGTCCTCAAGATAGCAAAGTAAGTGTTATTGAGTTTTTTGATTATCAATGTGTATATTGCTCAAAAATATCACCGATTATTACGCAATTGATCCAAGATAATCCTGATGTGAAATTTATTTTTAAAGAGACGCCCATATTCGCGCAACGCTGGAAGCCTTCTATGTATGCAGCAAAAGTAGGTCAATGGATTTTTAAACAAAAGGGCAGCAAAGCCTATATGACTTACCATGACAGTATTTTTGCTACTGGAAAGAATGAAGGAAAGCTCACTAAAGCAGATATTAATCAGCAAGCACAACTTGCTGGTATCCAAATAGCTGATTTTGAAGCCGCTGAACATAAAACTGATGGTATAGATGATAATTACCAACTTTTTTCTCAGCTTGGTTTCCAGGGAACACCTGCACTTATTGTGATGCCAACGTCTAACCCAACCGCAGAGAATATAAAAATAATCAGTGGATTTAACCCTGATAAATTAAAAAATACCATTGAGGAAATGAAAAAAAGTCTTCAATAACCCAGAGAAGATTTGAGAGGGAGCTGACCTAATGTTGTCGCAAAATAGAAGCCCCTCCATATACCTGTAAACACAAGATAGCCAAACTAAAAGCGACCTCAACGTCGACAATATCAACGGCTCCGAGAGCATGGGCTAATTCGATATTGAGTCAGATTTGTCATCCAGATAAGTGATTCGAACTCACTTTTATAACTCATTCTTAAAATTTGGTCTAAAATTAACTCTGAACAGAGCAAACTTTCACGGCGCGGGTGCTGTTGTCGGTTAATGTGCTTTCGGTTGGTTATGCCGACCGCAAGCGTATTAAAGTACGACAGTGTCCTGCCCACCCTTTCAGGATCTCAGCTGGATTATCAGCTGAGGTTCGATAATCTCCTTCAGCTTTATCGTCACTCCGTAATCCAAAGTTAACTTCAATATTGTTGGTTCCAATGGTCTGCGGTGATGTTGGGTACTATTCGTGAACACATGATCAGTGATGCTCCTTACATCATAATGACACTCCTCATATCGCTATAGATCAACTCAAAATGAACAACCTGATGGCCAGATACACGCTTTAGCCTAATATGCATGAAACGCCACGACATGTATTTTGTCTTGAAGCTAATGAGCAGCTTGATACATCTGTGGTTCCAATGACTGCGGCCAGCGCATGTGCAGACGCTACTGAGGCTCGCCGCAAGTTCGTCTGACCTCCAGGGATGGAGGGAATGCCAAATTCTGTATGGAACAGAATTGGCCCTGTAAGCTCTACGATGGCATCCATGCCATCAAAGACCTCAGCCGCATCTACACTGGTTTATAAAAGCACAACGGTCCAACATTTGTGTTTTCAATTTAAAAAAACTAGATCCAACTCTAAATCCGAAGCTATCAAATAACACCCACTTCCCCATCGAAGTTGCCGAAATACAGAGATAAAAATGCCGTAGAACCATCATGGTCTTTCCCGTGCATCCATGCACTTCAAGACATTCAGGCATCCTGCCTATCAGATGATGGTTCAAGCTCGGGGGTACATGGATGTACCATCTGAGTCGTTAGGCGATTTTTGTTGGAGTATGAGGCTCGTACCAAATGCATGTAACTTCGTCGGGGCGTCGTGGTGGATGCAAGGAGGATAAGGACGAGCAGTGTGTGGGCGAAGCGCCACGACTTTGGTCAAGCGCAGCTTGATACTCTACCTTCTATGATTCCAACTGCTAGCCACAAACACTCGACAGAATGTCGGAATGCCCAATGGTTAACCATCGTTGGCTATCAACGCCAACTTCTTCGACCTTGGCCACTTCTTTAACGCTATTTCTCGTTTAAGCGCATCACTGCGACCGCCTACCGTTTCAGAGTAGACCAAGCTCAACGGGCCTTTACCGCGTAAGAACTTGGCTGACTTGGCATTACCACTCTGGTGTTCGTTAAAGCGCCGTGCAACATCCGTGGTAACGCCTGTGTATAGGTGGCCGTTTGCACAGCGCACCATATACAAAAACCAGACTGACTCGGTTGCCACTACTTAGCAGTTTCCTTATCCAGACTCTTATCTAAACCATTACCTAAACCTAGCAAGCCAATGAAGAAGGCGTACTCTTGTGCTTTGTCTTCATATTGGCGATAACGACCACTCTTACCCCCATGTCCCGCTTCCATATCGGTATCAAACAGCAGCACATTATCGTCCGTCTTCATATCACGCAGCTTCGCAACCCACTTCGCAGGTTCGAAATACTGCACCTGTGAGTCATGCAAGCCTGTCGTCACCAACAAGTGGGGGTAGGCTTGTGGTGTTACATTGTCATAAGGCGCGTAACTCAGCATGTAATCGAAATAGGTTTTCTCGTTCGGATTGCCCCATTCGTCATACTCGTTGGTCGTTAGCGGAATAGATTCATCCAACATAGTGGTGACCACATCCACAAACGGCACGTGAGCTGCAACCGCAAAATAGCTTTGTGGTGCTTGGTTTATCACTCCGCCCATTAACAAGCCACCCGCACTGCCACCCGCCGCAACGACTTTGTTTTTATCGGCATAACCTTGCGCAGTTAATGCTTGGGTAACATCAACAAAATCATTAAAGCTATTTTGCTTATTGAGCATACGACCATCGTCATACCAACTACGCCCAAGCATTTCCGAACCTCGAACATGCGCGATGGAATACACAAAGCCGCGATCGAGCAAGCTTAAAATCGAGGAGCTAAAGTCGGGTTCAACCGTATAACCGTATGAGCCATAGCCATACTGATACATTGGGTTAGTACCGTCCTTATTGAACATATCTTTACGGTAGACCAGGGTTACCGGTACCTCTTTACCGTCTCTGGCTTTAATAAAGACACGTTCTGCTTGGTAAAGCTCTGCATCAAAGCTACCAAGCACTTGTTCTTGCTTAAGCAGTTGGCGTTGATTTGGTTCGGTGAGATCATACTCATAGACAGATTCAGGCGTGGTTGGGCTAGAGTAATACACTCGAAGTTTATCACTCAGTTGGTTGGCATTCACATCAAAGCCGACAACATAGGCAGGGTCATTGAATTTAAGCTCAAAGCCCGCGGTGATATCAAAGTTTTGGTTTTTTACTGGGTACACATGGATCCGACTGATACCACGCTCACGTGTTTGCACCACCATGTATTGCTTTAACAGTAAAACGTCTTCAATTCTCGATTGCTCATCGTGGCCAATCACATCTTGCCAAGCGTGTTTGTCAGCAGCTTGATCAACCGCCACTTTCATTAATCTAAAGTTACTCGCCTGCCAGTTGGTTAAGATGTAATAGCTATCACCCAATTTAGAGACTGAGTACTCATGCCCCTCTTCGCGAGGCAGTACCGGCTTAAACTCGCCTAAGGCTGCATTGGCATTGAGCATTAACACTTCACTGGTAACGGTACTTTCAGCGTACAAGGCAATCGAGGTTTCATCGAGCGATTTGCCTAGGCCAATGTAGAATGTGTCGTCTTTCTCTTCATACACCAATACATCTTCAGTTTGAGCCGTCCCTAGCTTATGACGGAACACTTGATATCCGAGCAAAGTTTGTGGATCTTTAGCGATATAGAATAGATGCTGATTGTCATTTGCCCATACCACGTCCCCGTCAGTGCCTTCGAGCTTATCTTTGATTAGCTCACCACTGTTAAGATCTTTAAAATAGAGGGTGTAAATTCGGCGACTAAGCAGATCTTCAGCAAACACCAATGTCGTTTCATCAGGGCTGACCGACACCCCGCCTAAACCATAAAAATCATGACCCTTAGCGCGCTCATTGACATCGAGTAACACCCACTCTTCACTGCTTGCCAACTCGACTTTTCTGGCAACAACTGGGTATTCAAAACCTGCTTTGTAATAGCGGTAATACCAATGGTTATGCCAAAAATAAGGCACACTCGACTCATCTTTATCGAGTCTGCCAATCAGCTCTTCAAATAACTGTTTTTTGAGTGCGTCGTAAGGCTTAAATTGCGCCACTGTATATTCATTTTCAGCATTAAGGTGAGCAATGATTTTAGGGTCTTTACGCTCATCGTCACGCATCCAGTAATAGTCATCGACACGAGTTTCACCATGCAGCTCCATGATATGCGGAACTTTGTCAGCTTTAGGGGGTTCGATTTGTGGTTTTACGGTCATATTAGTACATCCGAGTAGCATTACGGTGCTTAGTGTAAGAGCGAAAATCAATTTCATGTGGCACATCCTTATGGGCAAAAGTATCGCGGCGAGACAATTCATCACCATGGCCACACTTCTGTATTCGCCAGCTTGTCATTTTAATCAAATTGACGCAACATGGCGGCGCTTATCTAATCAACAAACGTAAGATAAGCATAATTCTCAGGGCGGGGTGTAACTCCCCACCGGCGGTAAGTTATTAACTGATGACCGATTTCATTGAATGAAGTGGGCCATTACGACATAAAAGCCCGCGAGCGCCTACCGATACGACAAGAGGTCCACAGGTAGGGTCAGCAGATCTGGTAAACACGCCTTAGTGATGACGCACGTCATATTGAGGTTGCACCTACTCCAGAGCCGACGGTAATGAATACTACAGCGCACTATGTCGCTGCATGTACTAAGTCCGGATGAAAGAGAATATAAGAATACGCTAGTCATCCAAAGTGCTTTTACGCATTGCGGTGAATACGCACAGCTCTTATTAAGCATATGCCTTTGTCATTTTTATATGACCAAAGTCACATGTCATTTTCTGTACGCCCTGATTCTGGCAACCCAATGTAGTTTATTAAAGGATGTTAACCATGAATCAGTCTTTACTCGCGCCTTATGGCAATGCTATCGAACGTGTCAATGCAGCACTTATCGCCCTCCAACAAGGAAAAGGCGTCTTGGTTGTTGATGATGAAGATAGAGAAAATGAAGGCGACCTTATCTATGCAGCAGAAACACTAACCAATGAGCAGATGGCGCTATTAATTCGTGAATGCAGCGGCATTGTATGCCTTTGCCTTACCGATGAGCGCATTGCGCAACTTGAGCTGCCCCCCATGGTCGCTAACAACAACAGCCAATACGGTACAGCCTTTACGGTCAGCATCGAAGCTAAAGTTGGTGTCACCACTGGCGTATCGGCAGCAGATCGAGTCACCACGGTAAAAGCCGCTATCGCTGATGGCGCAAAACCTGATGATCTTGCGCACCCAGGGCATGTCTACCCGCTACGTGCTCGACCTGGTGGCGTATTGGAGCGTCGTGGCCATACCGAAGGCACCGTTGATTTAATGAAGCTTGCTGGATTGAAACCTTTTGGCGTTTTGTGTGAAGTGACTTTGCCCGACGGCACGATGGCGCGTTTACCTGAGATTATCAGTTTTGGTCAGCAACATGATATGCCCGTACTGACGATTGAAGACATTGTGGCTTTTCGTAACTCGCAGTAATGCCGTTGAATAACCATTGAATTAGCTGCTCTAACTTCTTGTTCCACGCTCTAATTATACCAGTAGACCGCATTTTTATGCGGTCTACTTCTTTGCCTAGATCTATTCCCCTCAAAGATAAAATCGCTTAAGCGAAAGCATTTTTCTAGCCAAGCTAACGATAAGATAATTTAGCAACAACGCATCTATTAGCATTTCAGGTAATTGACAGTGTCAAAAAAAAACCAATTAGAAGAAAGTTTTAGTCACTGCATTGACACTAACAACTAAATTCGTGACCTAGATTAGACTTTGGTGAATTAACTGAGACACCACAATCTTGATATGGTTATTATTTGGCGCGTTTTTAATCTCATCTTTTTATTTTTAATGATTAAAACAACAATGTTGATAATTAGAGTATTACGCGAAAGGGTTGTCGCCGAATGTTAAGCCTATTGAACCGCTTAAGCTTTAAACAAAAGCTATTCTTATTTGCCTCATTGCCAATGTTTATATTGGTGGTGTTTGCTGTGCTGCATTCCATATCGCTATTTAAGCAATATCAAAGTGCCTCCGCGAATGCGTTAACCACCCAGGTCACTCTCGGCGTTGAGAACGTCATTTTCGAGCTACAAAAAGAGCGCGGTTTATCAGCTGGCTACTTAAGCAGTGGCGGCAAAAAATTTGCCACTGAGCTACAGCAGCAGTGGCAAACCACAGATCAAGCATTACAAAATTTAGCCCATAACAGCTCACTTAAGAACGTAATACAAACCAGCCAAGACGACTATCCGTTAATGATTGCACTACAGGAGCGGATTGACCGCAGCAGTGCTGAACGCAAACGCTTGACACAGTTTCGTCGCCAAGTGCTCAATCTCGACAATAGTCAGTACTTTAATTATTACTCGCAACTAAATCAAAAACTGATCAATTTTGCCTCGCAACTGCGCTTGAAAAGTGAAGATTCCTACCTAGTAATGATTCAAGCCGATCTTGTAAACACCTTAAAAATCCAAGAGCTAGCAGGGCAAGAGCGCGGCTTAGTCAACCAGCTGCTTGCGGCGCCAACAATAAACCTTGACTCATACGGTGCCATTTTAAGCATCAGCAACCAGCTTAATAATTCCATTAACAACGCTAGATTGTTAATGACAAAAGATAATCGCACTAAGTTGAATGCATTTTTGAATAGCCCTGAACAACAAGAGATCCAAGCGTTACGACAAAAACTACAACAACAAGTTGGCCTCATCAAACATGCACGCATCATTAGTGATCTCATGGGCCATCAGGGCTTAATGCATGACTTCTATCGCTCAGTCACATCGGCAAAGCAGACGGATAACATGAGTTTTGAGCAGCACTATGCTGAACTCGGAATAGCCCTTACAGAGATTAAGCGCAAGCAAAACTTAACTGAGCATCAACTGCAACTCATTGCCGCTCTTGAACGCACTGTTGATCGTTACTCTCAGCACCTACAGCAGATTAAAAGCACGCAACAGCCATTCCTGAGCACCACAACAATTGTGGATGAATACACGGCAATGCATCAAGCCTTACAGCGATTACAAAACCAAACCCCAGTGATTAGCAGCGCACATTGGTGGTCAATGGCCAGTGCGGGGATCGAATTGTTGCATCAAATGAACATTCAACTGACAGAGAAAATAGCCCGTCAAAGCGATATCGAAAAACAACAGATTTTGTACTCTCTGTATATTAATCTGCTCACTGGCATATTGTTTTTCTATATTATATTTATCTTAGGTAAATACATCGGCAATAGCCTTATCAATTCAATCACCGTCATAGTACGTGATGTTGAAAAGATGGCAAAAGACCCAAATCTACAGCTGAAAATTGAGATTAAAGGCAACGATGAATTAGCACAAATATCCACCGCACTTAACCAAATGCTAAGCGAGCGCACGCTGGCCCAAATCTCATTACAACAAGCATCTGCGGTATTTGAACACTCTGCCGAAGGCATTATGGTGACCGATGCCGACAATCGTATCGAGTTGGTCAACCCCGCTTTTACTAAAATCACCGGTTATAACCTTGAAGACGTTAAAGGGCATAAACCGAGTATTTTAAGCTCCAACCATCATCATCCACAATTTTATCGTCAACTGTGGCAATCACTGGCTGACACCAATCATTGGGAAGGCGAGATCTGGAATAAGCGCAAAGATGGCAACGTTTATCCAGAGTATCTGTCGATCACTGCAGTAAAGAATGCCCAAGGTGATATTTGCCAGCACATAGGTTTATTCCTGGATGTGAGTAACCATAAGCAGTATGAACAAGACTTGTGGTACAAGACTAATTACGATTCACTGACTAAGCTGCCTAATCGCCATCTGTTTTCATCACGATTACAGCACGCCATTGATACCGCAAGCCAACATCAATCTCAGATTGCCGTTTTCTTAATCGATTTAGATCGTTTCAAATTCATTAATGAACTGCATGGTCATGCCGCTGGTAACAAAATCCTCAAACAATCAGCCATGCGCCTTGAAGCCGTACTGGGGCCGAAAGATTCTATTGCTCGTATCGGTGGCGATGAATTCGCCATTATCTCACCGCAACATAATACAACTGAAACTGCAGAGCATCTGGCGCAGAAACTAACAGAGGTGTTAGGGCAACCGATAAAGCTCGATGCGATTGAAAGTAATATATCCGCCAGCATCGGGGTCTCATTCTACCCAGAAGATGGCCAAGACATAGAGACGCTACTGAGAAACTCCGAAACTGCGATGTACCAAGCCAAGCGAGATGGCCGAGCACATTTCCAGTACTTCTCACCAGAGATGAACGTGGAGATGTTAGCGCGGATGCGACTCGAGCAACGGTTACGAAAAGCAGTAAAACAGTCTGAATTTTATTTGGAATACCAACCCGTTGTTGATATGCAGCGCGGCACAGTTGCCAGCGTTGAAGCGTTGATCCGCTGGCGAGATCCTGAGTTTGGCATTATCTCTCCCACGCTCTTTATTCCCATCGCTGAAGAGGCTGGGTTGATTGAATCGTTAGGGGAGTGGATTTTAAATCAAGCGCTTACCGACTTGGCTCTGTGGCATTCACAAGGTCATATGCTTAAAGTCGCCATTAACGTGTCTGGCCGCCAATGCATTAACTCTAATGGTCGCAGTTTTTATCAGATACTCAAGCAAGCGTTAGCACACCACTGCATAGCACCGCATTACTTGCATGTAGAGATAACAGAAAGCATGCTGATTGAAGACAAGCCTTATAGCTTACAGATCCTTAACTCGATCAGGCAGCTTGGTATCGATATCTACCTCGATGACTTTGGCACTGGCTATTCGGCATTAAGCTATCTTAACCAATTCCCTATTTCAGTGATCAAAATTGATAAGAGTTTCATCGATAACGCAACGGTTAACCAGTCTGATGCCAAACTCGTTAAAGCCATTGTTATGATGGGGCAAAGTTTAGAGATGCCACTTGTGGCCGAAGGAATCGAAACCGAAGAGCAATGGGATTTTTTACAAGCGCTCGGCTGCGACTATGCCCAAGGCTACTTAATGTCTAAACCATTATCCAGTGAAAAACTGCTTACCTTTCTTGAAAATGAAACCGCCATTAACCGTATCATTAACCGCAAAGCACTTAGCTATGTCGTTAATTAAGCTTAACCCTTTAGCAGTCATAAATTAAGCCCATAAAAAAAGAGCAGCCTAGCTGCTCTTTTTTTATGTACTAGCCGCGATTAAGCAGTGCTAGACATCACGCTGGCAGACTCTTCAACCGCCATTTGTGCTAAATCTTTATCGACGAAGAACAAGGCTTTGCCGTCTTCACCCACCAAACGAATTTTATCTACGATTGATTTGAATAGTTTCTCTTCTTCATGCTGCTCTGAAACATACCACTGCAAGAAGTTAAAGGTAGAGTAATCTTGATTAGAGAATGCTGCGTGAGCAAGCTCGTTAATCTTTTTAGTGATCAATTGCTCGTGCTCATAAGTGTATTCGAATAACGCCAGCAAAGAAGGGAAGTCAGCCTGTGGCGCTTCAATCGTCCCTAACAGTGGCATGCCACCTGTTTCACTGACATAAGTGAACAAACGGTGCATATGCCCCATCTCTTCATCAGCATGGGTGCGCATAAATTTAGCCGCGCCTTCAAAACCTTTGTCTTCACACCATGCACTCATCTGTAAGTACAGGTTAGAGGAGAAAAACTCCATGTTGATCTGGTCGTTTAATTGGTCAATCATCTTCTGGGCCAACATCTTAATTCCTCTGACTATTCTGTTTATGGTCGCTATTGTTATCAAGCTAGCGTAGAAATGCAATGAAATTTACTTAAGCTACTGTTTAATAAATAATAATGGTTTTCATTCACATAAAGAGGTGATTGCTAATATTGCGACTGTATGATTAAAAAACTCAAAAGAATCAGCCCTTAGCCTGAGCTGGCAAAAAGATAAAGTAATCGATGTAAGCCATAACCGAACGCTGATTTATTTGTCCTGTGGTAAGAAAAATAATCATAAAGCTGCGATCAGCTGTTAAAACTGCCAAGCAGATCATAGTCATCTACAATCACCATGGCATAATGCGCTATATTCGTTTTTACTTAACGTACTCTTATTAAGCCTCAAGGATAGATAGATGCAGACTCATGCAGACCCGTGTTCTCAACCTAGCCTAATGCATCCCACGCTGGCTATCGTAAAATTACTAGAGCAAGTGCAGCCGGTCACCGATTCAGAAGTCGTGTTACTGACACAAGCCCTAGGACGCGTCTTAGCTGAAGACCTAGCTTCTCATGTCGACCTACCTCCTTTCGACAACTCAGCAATGGACGGCTACGCCTTTAATTTTGATGAGCTTGACCCTGCTAAGCCGTTAACGCTTATCGGCGACTCTTTTGCCGGGCACCCGTTTACAGGCCAATGCGTTAAAGGCGGCTGCATTCGCATTATGACTGGGGCACCGGTTCCGGCTGGCTATGACACCGTTCAGATGCAAGAAAAAGTGACTGCTGACGGTACAAACATCAGCATTGAAGCGCCAAAGAAAAAAGGGGCAAACGTCCGCTATCGCGCTGAAGAACTCACTATTGGCACCAAAGTTCTTAAAGTAGGCACCCATATCGGGGCAGCCGAGATGGGAGTGCTTGCAACGATAGGCGCAAGTCAGTTACGTGTATTTCGTCCACTCAAAGTCGCTTTTTTCTCAACCGGTGACGAATTGCGCCCCGTCGGCAGTGAGCTTGGCCCTGGCCAGATTTACGACTCAAATCGATACAGTATTCAAGGCCTACTCAGCCGCGCTAACGTTGAGTGGATAGATCTCGGCGTCATTGAAGATGACAAAGAAGCAATTCGCCAAGCCTTTAAAACAGCTTCAGTAAGTGCCGATATGGTACTGACATCAGGCGGTGTTTCAGTCGGTGACGCAGACTATACCAAGCAAATTCTTGACGAAGAGGGTGAAATCACCTTTTGGAAGCTCGCCATTAAGCCCGGCAAACCGTTTGCATTCGGTCACTTAGGTGATGCTGTTTTCTGTGGACTTCCAGGCAACCCTGTTTCCTCTATGGTGACGTTTTACAAGCTTGTTTGGCCACTACTGCAAAAAATGCAAGGCCTACCCCAAGTTAAACCTGTCACATTCAAGGCCACGCTAACCCAAGATATTCGCAAGTTTCCTGGCCGAATGGAGTTCCAACGGGCGGTACTGAGCTATAACGAAGAAGGTGAAGCACAAGTCGCCGTCACTGGCGGACAAGGCTCTGGCATGTTGACTTCAATGACGTTAGCCAACTGTTTTATCATCTTAGAGCAAGATTGTGATGGCGTAGCCGCAGGCGAACGAGTGACGGTTGAGCCCTTCAATAGCGTACTAGCGTAAGAGACAAATACTAATGCCGAGTCAACACACCGTCACGGACGAGATATTAACTGACGCAGAAATATTGCGTTATAGCCGTCAAATATCCATTAAATCGATGGACTTTGAAGGACAGGAAAAGCTCAAACAAGCCAAAGTATTGATTATCGGTGCCGGCGGTTTGGGCTGTGCAGCCAGCCAGTACTTGGCCGTAGCGGGTGCAGGCTTAATCACACTAGTCGACTTTGATACGGTTGAAGTCTCTAACTTGCAGCGCCAAGTATTGCATCAAGATGCCAATGTAGGACAAGCCAAAGTTGACTCAGCCAAAGAGACGTTAACGAGCTTAAATCCGCATATTCAAATTGATACTATCAATGCCGTGTTAGACGACCATGAGATTGAAGCGCTCGTTAAGCAGCACTCCATCGTGATGGATTGTACTGATAATGTGGCGGTGCGGGAGCAGCTTAATCAAAGTTGTTTTTCCCATAAAGTGCCCTTAGTATCTGCCGCCGCGATTAGAATGGAAGGCATGGTCACGGTATTTGATTACCAAGCCAGCACGCCCTGTTATCACTGCTTCAGTCAGCTATTTGGTGAGCAACAGCTTAGCTGTGTTGAGTCGGGCATTCTTGCCCCTGTGGTCGGCATGATAGGTTGTTTACAAGCCGTAGAAGCGATAAAAGTGATCGCCAACATGGGACGCACCTTAGCGGGACGAATTTTGATGATCGATGCCATGACCATGGAATTTCGTGAAATGAAGTTACCCAAACAGCCAAACTGCCCAATCTGCTCCACCGGTAGCTAATCCTTAGCTGAAATAATGAGAGATATTCGCTAACGGCGGATATCTCGCTTCTCTTCTTTGCCCTGTACCCCCTCAGTTAATTCGCCTGTCAGCACTAGGGGTTACGACCTGTAAACTAAGACTATACAGTTGATTGTTAACAACTTAACATATAATTACTGCTGTGGATTTTCGCTAAATGAAATGCCGAGTTCTGCCGAATAAAGCTCGGAAGGAACATGTTTTAAAGGTTTTTCATTTTATATTAATCACAGGCTTTATCTTATGCTAAAAGTGTCGACTTACTTAGGCTATAGATTGTTGTTTTTTACTCATGCTATGACTCGATGTAAACGACAGAGCTGATTATTGAGTTCTGTTTTTACTGAGTTCAGTGTTTAACTAAGTTTATGTTGAGGTTTGTTTTGTCTGCCTTTTACCACCGATGTCGCTATTTCTTTCTTCCCCTTTTATTCACTGGCATAACATTGAGCATAATTCAGCTCTCTCAGCCAAGCTTACAAACTTGGCAAGGAGTGATTGAACAACTGCCTAACTGGCTACTTCCTGCTGTCGCTATCATCGCGCTGCAATTCAACCGCAGTCGATTAGCCTATTTAGCCATCTTATTGTTGGCATATTACTTCTGTATCACCACTGATCAAGTTGCAATAACAGATCTCAATCTATACTCAGATCCGCTACTGCTTGCAGGTGCTCTCACCATTACTTGGTTCGCGTTTATTAAAGACAGAGGGCTTCTGTCTTCCCATAGTGTAGTGAGGATCCTTGGGGTAATATTGAGCTTGGCAGTCGCTTTAGGTTGGATCTGGGTTAACACTAAATTCAAGATAACACTCGATAGTTATCTTCCCAGTATGGTTACCATAGAGATTCGAATATTAACGCCTTTGTATATCTGCTTATTATTGGCTTTTATGCGAGGAATTTGGCCGTCTAATTTGGTCAATACTTCGATATTCATTACATTAGTATTATGGGCAATACATTTTATTTATCCTAGCTTGATCCCCATCTCCATTTCCATGACAGCATTGGCCATTCTTTATATTTTAACGGTCCTGACAGATTCCTACTTTCTCGCTTATCGTGATGAACTAACAGGGCTCGCTTCACGCCGTGCCCTTTATAATGCAGTGCTTTCCCTAGGCCGTAAATACAGCGTGGCCATGCTAGATATAGATCATTTTAAGAAGTTTAATGATACCTATGGCCATGATGTTGGTGATCAGGTTCTTAAGCTCGTCTCCAGTAAAATTGACCAGGTAAATGGCAATGGTAAAGCCTTCCGCTATGGCGGTGAGGAGTTCACCATCATCTTTCCCCGTAAAGATGTATCATCAGTTATCCTCTATCTTGAAGAGGTGCGCGAGGCCATAGAAGACTACGATATAGTGCTACGCAATGATAAACGTAAGCAACAAACCAAAGCTAAACGTAGCACCACTCAAAGTGACAGGAAAACTGTCAATGTCACCATCTCGATAGGCGTTGCAGAACATAAAAATGGCGAAACTTTTGAACAAACTCTGAAGAGATCTGATGTAGCCTTATACAAGGCGAAGAAAAAAGGACGTAACCAAGTTTGCGTTTAGTCCGTCACAGAGATAAATGAAAGTAGTGAATCAAAAGGCGATTTGTTAACTATTCTTTCTATAGTCGAGCCTCAACTAACCCTTTTGCGTATTCAGTGCGTTAGTACTTACAACGATACTTATCAGCCAACACACAGCAGAGAACGCAACATGAGAAAAATAACCTTACTTAGTCTTATAACCATCACAACATTATTTCTCCTAGGCTGCGATGCTCAGAAAACAGAACAAGCGTCAGCGGGCTCTATCAGCTTGGCAAACCCCGCATCTACTTATTGTGTCGCTCAAGGCGGTACCCTCTCGATTGAATCTGAAGAAGATGGGCAAGTTGGTTATTGCACCTTGCCCAGTGGTGAGAGAGTGGAAGAGTGGCAGCTGTATAAGCGTGACCACAAAGAGAGTAATGAGGATATTGAAGTGACCGAGATGCTACAAACTCCGAATCCAGCAGCTGAATACTGCTTAAAACTGGGCGGTACTTCAGATCTTTCCAGCGGTAATTGTATTTTGCCAAATGGCAAAAAAATTGATCAGTGGCAACTATTTCGCCGAGATCACCTGTTTATCGACCCACAAAACAGATAGCTCAGCAGCAAGTCCACCAATAAGATAAATTCAATCGACCGAACGAGCCGTTGCCATCAGTAAGCCCTTCTCAATCCAGATTGATACCTCTACGCCCCTTACGACTTGTTCAATGGGTTGCTGTCCTTGCTCTAGCACTGGCAGCTCTCCATAAAGACTGGGATCGTATTGCACCTCATACAGAGTAACGGGTGCACCGTTATCCTGTTTAAAGCGGATCTGCGCGGCTGTTAGCCCTTGAATGGAGCAGTAGCGGCCGCCCAACATTTTACTTGCGGAGTTATCTAACAAACTCGAATTAACCAAGGTGAAATCCAGTTGAGTGAAATACTCTCTAAGCTGGTTTAAGTTTTGTGTTTGCACTTCCAGTGGTTTCATCTTCACATGATTACGGGCGACTTCATCGGCTATTTTCCAGCTCATATCTCTAGCCGCAATGGCCGGTGAACCTGAGTGTAAATAACGGCGTAACTCCACACTCGAAGACAACTGATATCCTGCCACCAGCAGCAATAAGCTGGCGACCATGGCGTAAACCATTTTGCTGATACTGCGAGATTTTTTGTTAGGGATCTTGCCCGCGCTTGCACCTGTAGATATTTCGCCAGGTACTTCGCTGCACTGAGCACGATTATATTCAGTAAGCTGAGCATCGGTCAGGGTAGCAGGCTGCGCTAGTGACGGCGTGTCTGCGGCCAACGTTGACGAGTCAGCCGCTAACAGCGCTTCCATGCGTGCGAGCCCATCTTGTGAAAGACTTTGTGCTTCAATATATTGCTTTACCATGCCTTTAAAGTTGTTGTCGGCGGCGCCGTGTTTTTTACTCATGATGTTAGCCCCCCTGACCTGTGGTATTTGTTTGAGCAGACAGCTGCATAATATCGACTGATTTAATCTTAATACGATGCAATCTCGATAAAATGGTGCCTCTGGGTTGACCTAAATCCTTAGCAATTTCAGCGGCGCTATAGCCCTCAACCGCCCATAGATAAAGCACCTCTCGTTCCGCCGCGTTTAGCTGCGAAAACAGATACTCGATTAAGTCATGCTGTAGCTCGACCTCTTCCAAACATGTTTCATCGAGTAAGGCGGGAGCATGATCATCTATGGGTTCGAAATCAATTATTTTTAAGCGCCTGCAATCATCAATAAATTGATTACGGATCACGGTGCGTAAATAGGCCCTAGGGTGCTCTGGTTTTGCTTCGCTCTTTAACCAACGTTCAATGGCTGTTTGCAGTAGGTCTTCCGCTTGCGCATTATGCCGAGTGAGACATAAACAATAACGGTATAAGCTCTGTAACAGCTCTCTATCCATCATGGGTTACCATTGACCTATAGCCAGCAATCCACCCTTGTTGGATCAACTGCGGCAGTATGTTCAAATCAACATCAGCATCCGTTAATGCCCCCAAAGACAAGCCGCGCTTTATCGCCAGCAATAGCAGTGCTTCAGCAGCTGAAACCAGCGTGAATGTCGTCTTAAAACGCTCTCTAAAGGTCAATAGGTATAGTGGAGATGTGTCGCTTTGCGACTGTGAATATTTCACTGCATCAGCTGAAGCTTGATGCTTTAACCAAATGCGATGCACTGGATACCTACAGGTAAGTAACTCCATGTCAGGCTGTAATAACAACACCGCTTGTTGTTGCTGCACTTCACTCAGTTGTCCCAGCCCTTCAAGTTTACACACCTGCGGTTGTTGCAAAAAATCTGTACGGTTCTGTGCGTAATAACCTTGCTTTAACAACCACTCTAGCGCCGCGAGTTCAGGCAGATACTCAAGTCCCGCAAACGCTTGATGTTGCTTTATCTCTTTAGCGAGCAGCTGTGAAAACTGTGCGCCATAATGATTTAAATTAGCGTCGTTAAGTGGATAAGCGGTGCAATACTGCTGCGCTAACTGACTAAAACAGCCCTCACCTAGCACCGTTTGGCACACTGGAAAACTGGTCTGTAAACCATTTAACAACGCCTGAAATGCATTATTGCGATAGACACTCAGCCGCGACTGTTCACGCTGATTGACCATGCTGAGCAACTCACTATCATCGCCATCAGCTTGCAACGCTTGAATAAACGCCCCTTGCCAGTCAGCTAAGCGCATTGGTCAACCCCCGCTGATGGCTTGCTGTTGAACTGCATGATATCAGCGGCAATCTGTCGCTCTTGCAACAGTCTATTTAATGAAGGGATCTCGCTGTCCCACTCGATCATGGTGGGAATATTGCCATTAAGCTCTATATAGCGCTGATAAGCGTTCCAGACTTGCGGATCGACGGGGTGGTTATGCGCATCAAGCAGATAGTCACCTTTTTGATGAAAGCCTGCCAAGTGGATCTGTTTCACCCGCTGTGCAGGTACAGCATCTAAAAATGACTGCAACTGCTGATCAAGATTCACGCTCGTCACAAAAGCATTGTTGATATCAAGCAGCAGATAGCAATCTGCCTCTTCGGCAATCGCGGCGATAAACTCCCCCTCACTCAATTCATTATGTTGACAGCTCATGTAGGTAGACACATTTTCGAGCAATATTCTTTCACCCATAATGTCTTGAGTTTGCTTTATCCTGTTACTGATATGCATTACCGCTTCGGCGGTATAGGGCAGCGGTAGCAGGTCAGCCACCTTAAAATCGTCGTTGCCAGAAAAGCTCGCGTGTTCCGAATACAAATGGCCGCCACACGCTTGCTTGAGTGATTTGATCTTATTGAGGTAATCAACATCTAGCGTATTCGCACCGCCAAGAGACAAGCCCACGCTGTGAAACACCAGCGGAAAACGCTCGCTAATACGATTGAGCAGATGTTGATTCAGTCCGCCGTCCACCAGCCAGTTATCAACCAATACTTCAAGCCAAGGGATCTCAACACTGTCGTCAGCCAGAATCTGTTGTACGTGAGGAATGCGCAGGCCAATACCTGCGCCTGCTATAGCCGTAGCTAACATTAGCTTTTAGCCGGTTTAACCGCTTTTACTTCGCCGCCGGCTATCTTGTCGCATGTTCCAGCGGGCACATAAACCCACTCAGCCGCCAAGTTGTCAGTTTTAGCTTGGCCCGCACAACCATGGCTACCATCTAAAGCACCACAATCATTGGCACCCGCTTTAGCGATACCAGCGCATTTTTCCCACTCTTTCGGTTGATCAGGTACCGCTTGTGCACCTAAAGATAAACTGGCAGCCAAAATACCTGCCACGGTTACGCCGAGTGCTGTTGTAGATTTCATATCGATTATTCCTTTTGATAGATAACACATTCAACCCTATAACGATTGAGTCATGGGATTGATTGCATTGTGGTCAAAATTAATTCTAGTTGAATCGAGATGAATCGTGTAAACCACTCACGCTAGCGGGAACAAGTACCACTTTCGCAACGCTTCTTACCGGTTAACAGGTAAGAGATACGGTAGCGATGCTTAGCAAAAAATAGATAACCTTTATCGGAGAATGGTTTCACTAATGAGCAGCGCAACAATGAAACCCACCTCTCTTTGCCGACCACTGTCCAAGCTTCGTAAGTAACATCAAGCCCGGTAATAATTGAACCATCTGGACGTTGGGCATGCAGTATGCGGTTAGCAACAGTGAAATCAATCTCTGGAAATTTACTCGCGAAATCACTCTGATTAAGATCTTGTAGCTCTATATCATCGCCAATATCTCGGGCTTTTATATGCTGCATTTCAGCGTCACAAAGCGGACAAAGTGAGTCATAAAAAATACGTAGTTTCATTGCAAACCTCCAAACAACTGATGGATCAACATCAGTAAATGCATACTCACAGCCACCAACGTTAGGCGATGTCTCATCGAGAGATAGTCATCATTAAGGCATAGCGCTTGCGATTTTTTCTCAACCGCAAGCAAACTTAAATAACCTACCGACAGAATTGCCAGACTGATGACCTCTTGATTGAGTAATAAAGCGACCCAAGCGAGTATTGAATAAAGATTACTGAGGATCAGTAATCGACCTATGGTGCCACTCGTCGATAGGGCTAGCGCACGGCCCCAAAGAGTGCCGGAAATAAAGCTAAGGATAATCGCGCTGTAGCTAATAAACGCAAAATGGGCACTAAACCACGGCAGCTGCCAACCCAGCCAAACCATTAATGTGGATAAGATAAAAGGCAACAGCCCGGCATAACCCAGTCCTAGCCAAACACGTTCATTTTTCCCCATAGCGGACTCATCTTCAGCGCTAAACATGACTAATCTGTACGATGTCAGTTGACTTTTAGATCTCTGCTTGATGTAAATGAGTCGTTAAGAGTTGATCTTAATCGCGGGATTATCCGTATTCTTGCCTATAATTGTACTTTTGGCCTCGCGTGAGTTTGAAAGCCCGTAGCTAAGGAAGCTAACGTTCGATATACGACTGGATGGATGCCTTAGCCGAGAATAACTATTAGCTTTTTGCTTTCAGTGCTTTAAATTTCCACTGAATGAACAGATACTGAATACCATCAGTATCCATTTAAAAGGACTCTAAATGACGACCAGCAATGCCATTATAAAAGTGACCAATTTACGCCTGCGCACCTACATCGGCTTCAATATCGAAGAGCGCGAGAAGATGCAGGACGTGGTGATTAACATTGAAATCCACTACCCCGCAAGCAATGCGATTCGAGAAGATAATGTAGACGAAGCGCTCAACTACAAGAAAGTGACCAAAGCGGTTATCCAACATGTGGAAGAGGGACGATTCCTACTGTTAGAAAAGCTCGTGTCTGACGTACTCGACATCAGTAGTCAACATCCATGGGTGCAATATGCCCGTGTGACGATTGATAAACCCCATGCATTAAGATTTGCAGACTCTGTTTCATTGTCACTCGAGTACCGTAAATCCTAATGCCCAATTGCCAAATTATTCATTCACAGCAGGAGTCAACTATGGATGTATCACAGGCTGAACAAGTGAGAGAAGCACTCATTGCCCAAGGGCTCGAAACGCCATTAACGCCCTCGGATATGACCGCCGAGCAAAAATATGAACGTATTAAAGGCTTAATGACTGAAGTCGTATCCACCCTAGGGCTCGATCTTAGCGATGACAGTTTGCAAGAAACTCCGCATCGTATTGCCAAGATGTATGTAAACGAAATATTTGCAGGCTTAGATTATGCAAATTTCCCCAAAATTGCCCAAATTGAAAATAAAATGGCTATCGATGAAATGGTACGGATCACCGATATCAGCGTGGTCAGCACCTGCGAGCACCACTTTGTCACCATCGATGGGCTCGCAAAAGTCGCCTACATACCCAATAACACCATTATCGGTTTATCGAAGATCAACCGCATTGTGCGATTTTTTGCTCAACGCCCTCAGGTGCAGGAGCGCTTAACCAAGCAAATTTTAGTCGCACTGCAAACATTACTGGCGACCGATAATGTAGCGGTGAGCATTGACGCCACGCACTACTGCGTAAAGTCCAGAGGGGTTATGGATACTCAATCTAAAACTCAAACGACAGCACTGGGTGGAAACTTTAAATCGAATGCTTCAACCCGTGCAGAGTTTTTAAGATAAATAAAATCAGCACCTCGGCTATCAAGCCCTAAAGGAATTAGATTAACGGAAGTGGTATAATGACAGCCCCCATTTTAATTACGGGAGTCGGTAAGCGTATCGGCTTTTATCTTGCTAAACATTTAGCCCAGCTAGGACACAAGGTGATTGGCACCTATCGTAGCCAATACCCGCAACTGCAAGAGCTTGAAACCTTAGGTGTCGAGCTGCATCGATGTGACTTTGAAGATGCATCACAACTTGATGAGCTACTGGTCACGCTAAAACAGCAACCTGCAATCAGAGCCATTATCCATAATGCATCCGATTGGTTACCAGACGGTGATGCAGCCTCTGCCATATCCATTATCGACAAGATGATGCGTATTCATGTCAGCGTGCCTTATGCTATCAACCTTGCCCTGACAGAGCAGCTCAATGCCTACACCGGAGGCGCTGCTGATATTATTCACATTACCGATTATGTCGCTGAAAAAGGCAGTAAGAAGCATGCCGCTTATGCCGCCAGTAAAGCAGCACTGCACAACTTAACCTTATCGTTTGCCGCTAAGTTAGCGCCTAGTGTTAAGGTCAACAGTATTGCGCCCGCCATGCTGATGTTTAACCCCGATGACGATGAGCAGTACAAGCAAAAAGCCCTCAAAAAATCACTGCTACAGAAAGAGGGTGGCGAGAGTGAGATTTTAAATGCGGTGACTTACTTGTTGCAGAGTCAGTATGTGACGGGACAAGTGCTCAAGATTGATGGGGGTCGACATTTAGTTTAACGACGGCATCAATGTGATCGTAAACCCGAGCTCAGTTTAAAAATAGCCCATCGAAAAGGCACGTAAATACGTGCCTTTTTTCTTTAAATTAACTTCTCAGTTCGGTTTAGTGGCTTTGCAAGCTGCGAACATCTGCGCCTGTTGGCCCTTGGTAAACCCTTAAACCAAACTCCGGCAATATGGCGAACACATGGTCAAAGATATCAGCCTGAATGTCTTCATACACTGTCCACCGAGTATCGTTGGTGAAAATATATAGCTCAATAGGGACACCCGATGATGTCGGCGCAAGCTGACGAACCATCAATGTCATGTCTTTATGTATTTGCTCATGCTGTTTCAAGTAGGACAACATGTAAGCTCTGAACGTGCCGATGTTGGTTAGGTGACGACTATTCACGGGCATGTCGGCATCAACAACTTGAGCGTTAAATGTAGCGATCTCCTGCGATTTAGCAGTGAAATAAGACTTAAGGTGATTAATCTTAGCTAAGCGTTGTTTATCGTCTTCGGTTAAAAAACCGATTGAACAGATATCTATTTGCACCGAACGCTTGATTCTGCGACCACCTGATTCAGACATTCCGCGCCAATTTTTAAAGGCATCAGACACCAAAGCATAAGCTGGGATCATGGTAATCGTCTGATCCCAATTTCGCACTTTAACCGTGGTCAGCGACACCTCTTCTACCGCACCGTCGGCGCCATACTTGTCCATTTGGATCCAATCTGTTGGGCTCACCATTCTATTGGCGGCCAACTGAATTCCGGCCACAAAACCCAATATGGTGTCCCTAAAGACCAACATCACCAAACCCGTTGCGACACCTAAACCACTGAGAAAGTAGACTGGCGATTGGTCAGCAAGCACTGAAACAGAGATGATAATGGCGACGAAAAACATGAATAACTTAAACAACTGCACAAAGCTTTTGATGGGTAATCGGCGGCTGACCAAGTTTACATCTGCAATTTCATTGGCGGCATCAAGTCCGCTATACACTGCTCGCACAAACAAAATAACGATAGTGACATCTAACAATCTGTCCGCCAAACTCGCCAATACAGCATGTTCGGTCAACGCTAGCGGCAGAATAATATTGAGGATCAGCGCAGGCACCAGTTTGGCTATTTTCTCCAGTACGCGATAACGCATGAAGATGTCGTCCCAAGTGACACGAGAACGCTGGATAACCATGTTCATCGTGCTAACGACACCCCGCTTAACAACAATGTAGCCAATAAATGCCACAATGAAACAGGCTACAACCAAAATGCTAGTTGAAACCCCATCTGCAGGCTGGCTGTCGATACCAGCACTGGCTAACCATTGCGTAATAGTTGCTCGTAATTCCTGATCCAAAATCTAAATCTCCAAATAGTGAGTAGACAAAAAGTAACTCATCAATCTTATAAAAAAAAGCCAACACCCTAGAATCAAATAACAAACAACAGCGTTACAAATATCAATTTTAACAGCTATTTGAGCATTGTGAGTTGACTGTAATCTAAAGATTCACAACAATCCATTTTCTATTACCTGATAGCCAAATGAGAAGACCATGACCAAATATCTAATTGTCAGCCTTTTGGCTTTAATGAGCACTCAAGTTAGTGCTAATGACTTCAGTTTTGATGAACTCATCTTACCTAAGCCTGTCATCGCCCTTACGCTAGACTACATACCCGCGACGTCTGACATGTATGGCATCACCATTGCACCAAGCCATTACGACACTGATTATGCCAACTGGGGCTATTACATTGGCTATGCGCGGAGCAAAGAGACTGATGTCATTGTAGAAGAGCCTGGCGAAGCCCACACCAAAGATACCCAGTGGCGCTTTGGTCTCAGCTATACCTTGCTGCCTAAGTTAAGCTTATATGGCGGCGCCGCCGCTTATTCCAGCGAGTATACCTATACCAATAATATCGTGCCCTTGATTGTCGGCGGTAAGCCCGTTTGGGAAACTGACAAAGATACCACTTGGGGAGCTGAGATAGGCTTACGCTATGTAGTGGGTAAGCACCTGTCTTTAGGCGCTGGTTATAATTCGGCCACTGAATCTGCCGTATTCAGCATTGGTTACAGTATGTAGTTTGGCTGATAGCTTAAAGCGAGAATTTTTGATCTTGTCAGTATTAATTTATCTGCAGTTTGACTATGCTAGAACAATCTCCTTTATCAGGTAAATTGTCATGTATAACACTCTGCGAACCTTCGCTTCTGTCGTCTTATTAGTCTTTGCTTTACCAGCACTTGCAGACGAAGTCGGGCGAGTCACACTAGAGAATGGCGCAACAGTCAAACTCAACGATGATTTTACCTGGGAATATGTGATCCTAGAAAGTCAGACTCAAGACAGCACTGTAACCGCAGTCACTCTACCAGCCACCATCGCAGCAACTTCTGCCGCTGTCGCAACCGACGCCAGCACAGTAGCTAACACAGCACCAGCAGTGCCGACCACATTACCTGCCAATGCCGACAACCTGACTTCAAATGCGATAGCTCAAGCATCCCTGCTTAAATCAACGGGTAAAAGTGGCGTAAAAGTTAGCTTTTTTAATGAGCAGTGGGACGATGATGGCCGCCTTGGCTTGACCTTCGAGCTATCGAGCAATAGCACAGAGCATTATGTGATGATCGAATTAGAGATCAGCTTATTTGCCGATTCTGGTGCACTCATTAAGAAAGAAACGGTCAATGTATGGCAAGCAGTATTTAGAATGCCTGACTCTTATTTACGTAAAGGCCAAACTCGAGAAAGCCGTGTGTTCTGGATAGAAGGCATAGATAAAGCCCAGTGGGCTAAGCAGCTGATGAGCTTGAAGATGAAAGAGATGGATTCTCGCATGTAGTTCGCCCTTTGTGTAAGCAATACCCTTTAGAGACCTAGCCAATTCAGCTGGGTCTTTTTGTATCAGCTTGGAGTATTTTGGCTGCACAATTTTATCTGCAGCAACTAGAGCTGAGGCCCTTCGGCCTAGAAAGTTGTGGCGCTTAATCCACTCCTGAGTTTTAAAATGTCAAACTTTACCAGATAGCCAACAACCAGAAACCCAGCCTTGTTTTCAGCAATTGTAATGGATAGCTCACAAGGCAATTTACAAGCGCTTAAGTATATCTATACATTTAGTGGCGACAGTATGGTCACCAGTCACATAAGCAGTTGTTATGGCGCCCTCTTTCATTATGCATAGTGCATCCACAAGCATAGGATCACTGTCTTTTACATGCCGTGTAATCAACTGTCTTACTTGCGCTTTATGGCTTTGGCAAAACCGAGATAAATGACTATTGGGATCACTAAACTCAGCGGAACTATTAATAAAGAAACAACCGCGAAAATTCCCCAACATAGGTTCTGAGTCGGTAAACCAGCTTTCTAATGCATTAAACAGTTGTATTACTACACGGTCATTAGAACCAGCTCCCAGCAGTTTCTCCTCTAGCCACACCATAAATATTGCATGCCTTTGCTCTAGGGCTGCAAGTATTAAAGCGTCTTTACTTTCAAAGTGACGATACAGGGTTTTTTTAGCGATACCTGAGACCTTAAGCACTTCATTAATGCCAATGGAATTAATGCCATTTTCATAAAAAAGCTCTAAAGCGGTATCGATTAGTAATTGACGTTTAATATTCATATTCCTCTCCAATAGTTTCTATATTGACAAAAGGAGACAGATTTGTCTACAATTAACAAGTAGACACATCTGTCTCCTTGGCTTTAGGAAATAAATATGAACAAATTTACCTTAGCGCTGATTGCAGGGCTTGGGACATCACTCGCGATTGGATTGCTGTCGTATTTTGATGCAACGCTAACCAATACAGCTCTACTAATGGCGCCTTTTGGAGCGACTGCGGTACTTGTTTTTGGTGTTTATGACAGCCCTCTAGCGCAACCTAAAAACGTGATACTAGGTCACCTAATCACCTCTTTTATTGGAGTGTTTTTCTTTCAATTCATTGATGTAACGCCAATGAGTTTAGCGATAGCGACGGGGTTGGGAGTCAGCGTCATGTTATTCACTAAAACAACCCATCCCCCAGCAGGAGCGAATCCAATACTCATTATGTTGTCAGGGCAAAGCTGGGGATTTTTGGTGACTCCCGTACTCATTGGTGCGGTGACCATCGTACTCGTCGGGAAAATGATGCAAAAGGTTAAACATCATTTCGATTCAGAATCTTAGCTAAGCAATCAATGTTCATAATTGCTTATTGCGAGTTGCAACGCTTGAGGTCGAGTCTACGTGACTCGATCTTTTGTATCCGTTTTAGTGTTTATCCAATAGGTAGTTATACCCACAACTTTGAGCGCATCAACCATGTGGCCAACAAAAGTGAAGTTAAAATGTCCAACGCTTACCGCATAATTCAATGCCACACCGCAATAATACTAACTCGTTATTTTAATATACCTTTGCTAGAGTAGTTTTTATCAGTGATATAAACCTTGTTATAGTATCGATAATAAAAATCTTGGGGTAACTCCGTTTTTTCAAGCAAATAAAGACATTGAATGAATTTAAACCGAGTAACACTGCCAGTTAATGATATGGATATATCAACTCAATTTTATCGTGATTTAGGCTTCGCCCAAATAGTCGGTCCCCCCACTATGCGCGCTTCGAATGCCCTGAAGGCGGTGGCATAGTGATATATTTTGAGCACCAGCAATTAGATGATTGGGTAGGCGAAAATCGACTTAATCCACCATGGTGGGTAGAGCTTAGTACTTAAACTACACATAAAAACACTGCACTTGAAACCGTTGTGAGTAGCAACATGTTGCTTATTATTAATAAACGTACCAAAAGGCGTACTCATGAGAAATAGTGTTCGTTTTCAAAATAAACAATACTCCCCTTCTAAAGTCATATGCATTGGCAGAAATTATGTCGAGCATATTAAAGAACTCGATAATGAAGTACCGACTGAGCCGGTTATATTTTTAAAGCCCAATTCCGCTATCTCAAGTCACCTTTATCTTCATGACACAGACAGTATTCATTACGAAGGTGAAATATCCTTACTGATTGAATCTGATAACTTTGTAGCGGTGGGTTTTGGTTTGGATTTAACCAAAAGGGATCTGCAATCCGCATTAAAGAAAAAAGGCCTGCCTTGGGAAAGAGCTAAAGCATTTGATCAATCAGCATTATTCAGTCAATTCGTTGCCATCACTGAACCGATGTCACAATTAAAGATGCAGCTAACCATCAATGCCAAAGTCGTGCAAACAGCTGATTATGATCTGATGTTACACAAACCAGAGTCACTGTTAAACGAGGTTAAAACCTTCTTATCGCTAGAAGATGGCGATATTCTGATGACAGGCACGCCAAAAGGCGTTGGAAAAATAAACCCACACGATGTACTTGTAGGTCAGATCTTTAGTGGTAAAACCCTGCTAGTGGAGCACACTTGGTCAGTCCAAAGTACTATCAAGGTCTAAAGCGGTTTAACTCATCATGCTCTCTGGCATCTTCACTGCCACCATATGCCCTTCGGCACAAACTATTCCGTTAGCGGATAGTGTGATATCTAACACCACTTTTCTCGGTTTTATCTCGCGAATAACACCACGCAACTCTAGCTCCACACCCATTGGCGTCGGTGCGAGATAGTCAATATTCAGTGCTGCGGTGACAAACCGAGGCGGCTCTTGATCGCGACTTCCAAATGCCCGTTGACCCGCGGCGCTGGCACTGCCTGTGCCGTGGCAATCGATTAAGGACGCTATCAGCCCACCATAAACAAAACCCGGTATTGCCGTGTGAAATGGCTTTGGCATAAAGTGCGCGATGGTTTCATCGTCATCCCAATAGCTTTTGAGTTGGTGACCATGAGGATTGTTTTTACCACAGCCATAACAATGACTGAGATCTTCTGGGTACTGGTCTTGAAAAGACTGACTTGTCATACCGTCTCCTGACGCATTCAATTACTGCCCTTACGCTATTACTAATTGTGATTTTCAGCAACACAGACATAAGCCTTAAGACTAAAGGATGCAATGCAACTCATCGGCAAAGATCCATCTCAGCACGAGTCTGTAGATACAAAAAAAGGGACTATCAATCGATAGTCCCTTTATAGCTATTTTAAGGCTAACGAGCCGATAAAACAGTTACAGGCTTGGCAGAATATCTGCTGGCAAGTAAGCGTTAAAGCTAGCAGTCAGCAGTAGGTTTGTTGATGCTTCGATATCGGGGCCGAAGAAACGGTCCTTATCGTAATAAGAAACCAACTCACGGATCTCAGCTTTCGCCTTTGCCACTGCTGCACTTGGCTGTAATGGACGACGGAAGTCTAAACCTTGCGCCGATGCCAATAGCTCAATCGCTAACACACCGCGGGTATTTTCAGACATATAACGTAAACGACGCGCCGCAAAGGTGGCCATAGACACATGGTCTTCTTGGTTAGCAGATGTTGGCAAGCTATCGACTGAGGCTGGGTGAGCGTAGGTCTTGTTCTCTGAAGCCAGTGCTGCAGCAGTTACCTGCGCAATCATAAAGCCTGAGTTTACCCCGCCATTTTCAACTAAGAAAGGCGGCAACTTAGACAAATTAGGATCGATAAGCAGCGCGATACGACGTTCAGCAATTGAACCCAATTCCGCAATTGCAATCGCCAAGTTATCGGCTGCCATCGCTACTGGCTCAGCGTGAAAGTTACCGCCTGAGATAATGTCACCGGTATCTTGGAACACTAATGGGTTATCAGTTACACCGTTAGCTTCGGTGCCTAACACCTCAGCTGCGTGGCGAATTTGCGTTAAACATGCACCCAATACCTGTGGCTGACAACGCAGCGAATAAGGATCTTGCACTTTTTCACAGTTAAGATGATCAACACTAATTTCAGATTCATCTGCTAATAAGTGACGGAATACAGCCGCTGAATCAATCTGGCCTTTCTGGCCACGAGCAGCATGAATACGCGCATCAAACGGACTACGACTGCCCATTGCGGCTTCAACACTCATAGCACCAATCACTGAGCTGGCAGCAAACAGATCTTCAGCGTTAAACAGACCTTCCAGCGCTAAAGCGGTTGAAGCTTGTGTACCATTGAGTAGCGCTAAGCCCTCTTTGGCTGCAAGTTCAATTGGCTCTAGCCCGGCGATTCCCAACGCTTCAATGGCAGAGATAAGTTTACCTTGGTAGCGCATCTGACCTTCACCAAGCAGAGGTAAGCTCATGTGAGATAATGGCGCTAAATCACCCGACGCACCAACAGAGCCTTTTTCAGGTACGCACGGATATACTTCAGCGTTAACCAGCTTGATCAGGAAGTTGATCACCTCTAAACGAATACCGGAGAAGCCACGGCTCAGTGAGTTAATCTTCAATACCATCATCAAGCGCACAGTCGCATCACTCATGAGCTTTCCTGTACCTGCCGCATGGGAAAGTACAATCGAGCGCTGTAGCAGTTGCAGGTCTTCGGCGGCAATATTAGTGTTAGCCAGCAAACCAAAACCTGTATTGATACCGTAAACGGTACGGCCTTCATCTAAGACCTGTTGTACCAAACCAGCGCTGATGTTGATGTCAGCTATTGCGCTTGACGCGAGTTCTAAGGTCACTTTGCCACGGCTGATTTGACGAATTTGTGGCAGGGTTAGGGTACCCGGCGTTAATACTAAATGGCTCATATTCTACTTACCTTCTGTCTTGGCTGTATCTAGCATCGGCAGATCTAAGTTCTGCTCTTTTGCACAATTTTTAGCGAGTTCATATCCAGCATCAGCATGACGCATCACACCTGTTGCAGGGTCATTCCAAAGAACGCGGCCTAGGCGTACGGCTGCGTCATCGCTGCCATCAGCAACAATCACCACACCAGAATGTTGGCTAAAGCCCATACCGACACCACCACCGTGGTGCAATGACACCCAAGTGGCGCCACTAGCAGTATTAAGCAGTGCGTTCATCAGTGGCCAATCTGATACCGCGTCAGAACCATCAAGCATGGATTCTGTTTCACGGTTAGGACTCGCAACTGAGCCTGAATCTAAGTGATCACGACCGATAACGATTGGCGCTGACAGCTCGCCATTTTTAACCATTTCGTTAAAGGCTAATGCCAAACGAGCACGGTCTTTAAGGCCGACCCAACAAATACGTGCTGGCAGACCTTGGAAAGCGATACGCTCGCGCGCCATATCTAACCAATTGTGTAGCTGTGGGTTATCAGGAATAAGCTCTTTAACTTTGGCGTCTGTCTTATAGATATCTTCAGGGTCACCAGAAAGTGCCACCCAACGGAATGGGCCAATGCCTTCACAAAATAGTGGTCGTAC
This sequence comes from Shewanella sp. GutCb, assembly GCF_002836135.1. Lineage (NCBI taxonomy): Bacteria > Pseudomonadati > Pseudomonadota > Gammaproteobacteria > Alteromonadales > Shewanellaceae > Shewanella > Shewanella sp. GutCb. Next base: position 60,841 of record NZ_PJBL01000019.1, read on the forward strand.
ATAAGCAGGCACAAAGCCAGGGAAGTCGAATGCATTCTCAACCCCCTCTTCAAATGCCATTTGACGAATATTGTTACCGTAGTCGGTAGTTGCTGCGCCAGCCGCTTGTAGCGCTAACATGGCCCTAACTTGAACGGCCATCGATTGCTTAGCCGCTTTAACCACGGCAGCTTCATCGGTTTTACGCATTTCTATCGCTTGTTCAAGCGTCCAGCCTTGTGGCAAATAACCGTTGAGCGGATCATGTGCTGACGTTTGATCAGTCACCACATCAGGCGTGATACCACGCTCAACTAGCTCGGCAAAAATATCGGCCGCATTACCGAGTAGACCGACTGATACCGGCTTACCGCTGGTGTTAGCGTCTTCAATCATCGCCAAAGCTTCATCGAGTGAAGTGGCTTTTTTGTCGACATATTTAGTACGAAGACGGAAATCAATACGGGTTTCATCGACTTCACAGGTCAGCACTGAGTAGCCCGCCATGGTGCCAGCAAGTGGCTGCGCGCCGCCCATACCACCAAGACCACCGGTTAAGATCCACTTACCAGCAGATGAACCGCCAAAGTGTTGCTTAGCCATTGCCACAAACGTTTCGTAAGTGCCTTGCACAATGCCTTGCGAACCAATATAGATCCAAGAACCCGCTGTCATCTGGCCGTACATAGCCAAACCTTTCTTATCCAGTTCGTTAAAGTGTTCCCAGTTGGCCCAATGTGGCACTAGGTTAGAGTTAGCGATGATCACGCGTGGTGCGTTGCTGTGGGTTTTGAATACGCCAACGGGCTTACCTGATTGCACCATCAAGGTTTCATCTTCTTCAAGACGCTGTAATACTTCAATGATCTTGTCGTAACATTCCCAGTCGCGGGCTGCACGGCCAATGCCGCCGTAAACCACTAAGTCTTCAGGGCGCTCAGCAACATCTGGATGTAAATTGTTCATCAGCATGCGCATCGGCGCTTCTGTCATCCAGCTTTTACAGCTCAATTTAGTTCCATGCGGCGCAATGATGCGACGACTTGGATCGTGTCTCTTATCCATGGGGTCTACCTCGTTCAATTTGTTTGTTGTATTTGTTTTTATCTATTTTTTAATTACTGTCTTATTGTTTTTTTATGCTGATATTGCCATGGCTGACTTAACCTGCGACAACGTCATTTTTCTCGCTAATTCATTCGTACTAAAGTGGTTATGACCAAATGGGTGCTAACTAAATGTCAGGTGGCCGCCTAATCTAAATCTGCTACCGGGATGCACCAAGCGGGCAAAACTGACTACACCTTGGCGCGACCAAGTGCGACGAGTGATCTGTAAGCAAGGCTCTGTCGCGTCAATGTGTAATAGCGCCAACTGGGTAGCGTCCGCCAACTTGGCTTCAATGGTGTGCTTAGCTTCTGTCAGCGGTGCCACCATCGATAAGTATTCATGCGGGGTTTGTTGACTAAAGTCTTGCGCCAAGTACTCAGGCACCAGCTTAGGATTCACAAAACGCTCCTCTAATTGCAGTGGCGTGTCTTGCTCGCAATGCACCAACACCGACAAAAACACCGCGCCGCCCTCTTCCAGCCCCAGCGCAATCGCTATCGCGCCCGTTGCTGTCGTTTCAGTAAGCTGCACTTGTTGAACAGTGTAACCATGGCCACGGTCTTTAATTTCATCAGCAATGTTACGGATCGCCATCATCGATGACTGCGATTTAAGCCCAGCCACAAAAGTACCAAGCCCTTGTGAGCGTTCTAATACGCCAGATTCAGTTAATTCAGTTACGCCACGGCGCGCCGTCATGCGGCTGCAATTAAACAATTCAGCTAATTGATTTTCAGACGGAACCCGGCTGTTCTCAGCCCATCTCCCTGACTCAATTTGACCGCGAATGTATTGTTTAATCTCTGCAAACTTTGGCGTTGCCATCGGTTATCCTGTCTTATACCGTTTTTGATGACCGATTACATATCAGTCCAGCGGCTATTTCTAATGGTCGAAAACTCGGCTACAATCCTAGCTTGTATATACAAGTAAACACAAGCTAGCTCACAAATTATTTTTAGTGGCAGCCCTTAGTGTTAGTATTCAACCTCTGCAAAAACTACAAAAAGAGAGAGCATCATGTCGTGGGATCAAGTCTGGATTGATATCAATATTGCTACTATGTCACCCAATATTGCAGAGCCTTACGGTGCTATTAAAGATGCCGCTCTCGCGGTGCAAGACGGCAAAATAGCCTGGGTAGGCAAGCGCGCAGACCTGCCTAAATTTGATGTGTTGGCCACGCCCACTTACAAAGGTAAAGGCGGCTGGTTAACCCCTGGATTAATTGATGCACACACTCACTTAGTGTTTGCGGGTAACCGTGCCAACGAATTTGAACTGCGCCTTCAAGGTGCTAGCTACGAAGAGATCGCCCGCAGCGGTGGTGGCATTATTTCGACTGTTAAAGCCTGCCGCGAAGCCGACGAAGCTGAACTGTTTGAACTAGGTCGCCAGCGTCTAAATGCCTTAGCAAAAGAGGGCGTCACTACAGTAGAGATAAAATCGGGTTACGGTTTAGACATTGAAACCGAGCTTAAAATACTGCGCGTTGCCCGCGAGCTAGGAAAGCATCACCATGTCGATGTAAAAACCACCTTCTTAGGCGCTCACGCTATTCCGCCAGAATACAAAAATGACAGCAATGCCTATGTTGACTTAGTGATCAACGAGATGTTGCCACGAGTGATTGAAGAAAATCTTGCCGATGCTGTCGATGTATTTTGCGAAAATATCGCCTTCAACCTAGAGCAAACCGAACGAGTACTCACCGCCGCTAAAAATGCCGGACTTGATATCAAGCTACACGCTGAGCAGTTATCAAATCTAGGCGGCTCAGCCATGGCGGCCAAGCTCGGCGCCAAATCAGTCGATCACATCGAGTATTTAGATGAAGCTGGCGTAAAAGCTCTCAGCGAAAGTGGCACCTGTGCCACACTACTACCCGGCGCATTTTATTTCTTGCGCGAAACTCAGATGCCTCCCATTGAGCTACTGCGCCAATACAAGGTGCCCATGGTGGTTGCCAGCGATTACAACCCTGGTTCATCACCAATGTGCTCAAGCCTACTGATGCTCAACATGGCCTGTACCTTAATGCGTTTAACGCCCGAAGAAGCCTTAGCGGGTATGACGCGCAACGCTGCTAAAGCACTGGGTATTGAAGCTGAAGTTGGTGTGTTAGAAGCTGGCATGAACGCCGATTTTTGCTTGTGGAATATCAGTACTCCAGCAGAGTTAGCCTACACCTACGGTGTTAGCTCTTGTATTGATGTGGTTAAGAATGGTCGTTTAGTGCATCAGTAAGGTGGGATGCCTGAGCGATGAGGCAACCTCATCGTTTAGGTGTCAACATTTGGCTTGGGTGGCCTCAGCCTTTTAAGCACAGTAGCTTAACTGTTTCTATTTCAGTATCTAATGACCTTTATGGGTCACTTCCTGCATCAGATGCAACTAATGACCTGCGGTCAGCGTATGTGCAGATACAGCAGAGGCTCGCCGCGACTCTTTATAAAAGAGAGGGTCCCTGTAAGCTCAACGAAAACATCTGACCTCCATGGACGGAGGAAATGCCAAATTCTGTCGGGAACAGAATTGGCCATTTTTTCAAAGGCCTCTGCCATATCTACACTGGATTAGAAAAGCACAATCATTTTGCCACTGAGTTCTTAATATAGAAACATAGAGCTCAATCTCTGCCTCATGAAGTCACAAAAAACACCAATTCCCCATCGAAGCAGCCGAAATACGCAGATACAAATGCCATAGAGCCATCATGGTCTTTCCCGTGCATCCATGCACTTCAAGACATTCAGGCATCCCGCCTATCAGATGATGGTCCAAGCTAGGGGGACATGGATATCTCATCTGAGCCGTTAGGCGATTTTTGGTGGAGTATGAGGCCTGTATTCAACGCATGTAACTTCGTCGGGCGTCATGATGGATGCAAGGAGGATAAGGCAGCTCTTTGACATCCATACCACCGCGACATTCGTGAACCCATTCACATCTAGACGAGCAGTCCTCCTTGCCCGGGTGTGGGATGGAGTCCCACGACGTTGCTCAGGCGCAGCCTGTGTGGACAAAGCAAAAGTCACATCAAACAGACACTTTAGAGTCCTTCCAAAATGCCTTACTCATCCAGTAAACCAGCAGTACTGCTACTGCAGAAGTCACTCCTAAAACAGACGATACACTGCTGTATAAAGAGCTAAAATCAAACGACGGTGATAGCAGATAAAGACTGATAAAAGCCAATGGCCCCTGTATTAGCAATACCGCAAAAATATCATTCGGAAACTGCGGCAGAATTTTCCGATAGCTAAAATAAATACCTGCTGCAAGCAGTAAACTCAGACCAACATCATGTATTAATAGCCACAAAAACTCTGAACTATTGCTGTGCATATCAGTATTAGATAATAAGAATCCCAACATATAACTGGCAGCGAAATCAAACGCAATTAGACTCATTCCCGCCAACAATATGCCAAATAATAGTGCGGGTAGATATTTAATGACTTTCCTTACGATCATAACCATACATCCTATAAAGACGACAAATATCAGCAACCATTAAAGCATTGAGTATGTGTGATTGAAATACTAAAGACGCCTTTCACATCAGAAGATCAATCCTCCTTGCTCAACTTCTTACAAATGACCGAAGTGAAGTCGAACCTCACCCCCTAAGTAATACGCTGATATTTTGCCTCAGTAAGCCTTTTGCCGACCACAAAGTCACTGAAATAATGAACAGTAGTGTCAAGGTGATACAAGCGCCCCATACGAGAGGCTGAAATAGAGACACGCCGATTAACGACTGGCTGTAGCTTTCTAACCCAAGAAACACGCTAAAAGTCATTACCATCGCCAGCAACGTTAATTGCAAATTCACCCATACCATTTTTGCCATAAGAGTCTCTTTTTGCCCTCCCACAGCTAACATCACCGCCCACTTAATCTGCTCACTTTTTACGGCATAACAAAACTTGTTATAAAGCGTAAATATCACTAATAAAATGATGAGTGACGCCATCCCACTCGAGGTTAAAAACAGCAGTTTTCCGGCTGAATCCGTATCTTCAATTTGTTGAACTAAACTCAATCCTTTAGCGTAACTCAGCTTAGGTGACTGTAATGAAGCCCAATCATTTAGGTGAGATGAGGTCACCTCTTTATCAGCCCCTTTACTGTAAAATACAGGGGCTATTCGGCTAGCTAAAAGTGGGTTTTGATCTTTAAGGCTTAAATACACCAGAGGTTTAGATTTTTTGGCGATCCCAAAATGAGGTGCATCACTCACAATGCCAGCAACACGAACATGCTTTTCATAGTAAAAACCTGAAAGCTTTAACGCTAACCCTTTAGTTGCTCTCCAATCATTTAAACCTAATTCGGTTGCTAGTTGTGATGCCATTGTTTGATTTATCATGACTGCATTTTCAGTCACTTCCCCCCAGGATAAGAGTGAAATACCTAACAAACTAAAGAAGTTCTTAGAAACATATAGACCATTGATGGGTTTTTCGATTCCCATAGCAGTCTCTGACTGGTATTTCAGTGATTGTGCACCTAGCTGGGTAAAAGGCTGCGATGATAGTGCTATCGATTCCCCACCAACGACCCATTCACCATCAAGCTGCGCTGAGGTCAGCATTATACTTAATCGTCCGTCAACTTTTGGCTTGTAGCTGTCAATGTCGTCAGCGATAACCACTGACGAATACTTGTGTATTTCCTGATACATCAAGCTCAAAGAAACCACCATAACACCAACAATAACGGCAAGTTGCAACACCAATGCTAGCCGACTAGATAGTTGCTGAACCTTGCTTAAATGCCCCTGTTTCCCGCGAGAGAAGATCTCTGTCATTGAGCCACTTAGCGGCATCAATGCACAGCAAATGAATAATGCGAGGGAACAAAAAACGGCAACCAGCCACAGCCAAATATTAAAGTTAAACCCATCACTAAAATAATCCAGATAAACACCGATAGTGCCAACGTAGTGAGTAATAACAATTCCCAGTAGTGGGCTTAATACTCCAACCAAAACCAAAGCGGGTATGCTCTCCCTCATTAACTGACTCATTATCCCGCGCTTCCCCCCCCCTAATGCTAGCTTTAAACTCATTTCAGAACGGCGTGCTATACCCTGCTGTGTATAGGCGGAGACAATTCCGCTAAAAATAATAAATCCAAAACCAGCCAACAGCAGTAGCAGTATCCATGCCTGTCTTTGCAAAATATCGCGACCATTAGGATTTAGCTCTACGCCATTAATTATCCAAGGCCGATAATGTTTATCGGTAAATCCCCCTTCAGGTCTAGGCGTTTGCTGCCTTAAATTGATATATGCATCTTGAAGCTGCTCAACGTCTACTTTTTGCGTCAACAGTGCAAAACCATAGCGATTACTTTCTGTCTTTAGAAAGAGATCCGGATTGTCAGCAAACATATCGGGAACACCCAGCTGTAAATAGGAGTCTGGTAACCAAATGTCTACATGAAAATCCCCTAATCTACCCATGGTCGTCGGCGCTATTCCAGCAATAAGAAAAGCGCTATCTCGATAATATAAACGACTTTCGTTTAACGAAGCGCGAGTCTCAAAATGCTGTTGCCAAAATTGTTTCGATACGATGCCTTTTTTCGCCTCAAAATTTTGCATCGAAAAAGGCGCAGACAACCCCAGCAGCTCAATTGCACTTTGTGAATAAAAGCCAATGGTTAATTTGGGTAGCTCTTTTAGTCCTATCGTCACCAGACTCGGTTGAATCGCAATACTAGCGACACTATCGACTCCAGCGATTGTTGCCATTAAATCGATATCGTAGCCTGAAGTTGCTTGCAAGTTGCCACTCAGATCTTTGTTTGCAACTGTGACGATGGGCTGTTGATTGCCGACCCATTGAGGTCGATCGCTACTCAGAAGCCAAAATAGGTTGATTACAAAGGCGATTAAGCTACAAAACAGGCACAGACTTACAATTAATAAACCCCAGATTCCACGCTGACCTCGCCACTGACGCCAGCCATAAACGACATCAAACAGCATGTTTAAACTCCAGAGGCGAAACAGCAGCTATTACACCATCATGGATTTTATAAGCTTTTTGGCAATAAGCTGCGACGTCTGGATCATGAGTGATGATCAGTACCGTTTTGCCCTCTTGGTGCAAAGCACTCAGTAATTCCATCACGTTATTTGAATTAGTCGAATCTAAATTTCCCGTTGGCTCATCGCATAAAATAATGTCAGGGTGACAGATTAGCGCTCTAGCTATGGCGACTCGTTGCTGCTGCCCACCAGAAAGCTCAGCGGGGTAAAAGGACTTTTTATCACCTAGACCGACCTTTTGTAATACATCATCAATCATTGCTTCATAGTCAACGCGATTAACAGACTTATTAAAACGTAGAGGGACTGATAGGTTCTCAACTACCGTCATGTCGGCAATCAAGTTAAAGTTTTGAAACACCCAGCCTATATGGCTATTTCGAAGCTGGCTGAATTGATAAGCCGAGAAGCTACTCACGTCTTGGTTGCAAAGAAGGTAGCTCCCTGAATCAGCTTTATCTAATAGCCCCATTATTGATAGTAAGGTTGATTTTCCGCTACCCGACTGCCCTAAAATAGCAACCATATCTCCGCTGTACACAGCAAAATCTATATGCTTTAGAACATGATTATTTCCCGCAGCATTAGTAAAAGACTTATTCAAGCCTGTAAGTTTCATGACACAGTTATTCATAGAGATCAGCCAGCATAATTTCAGAGGAGTTAACGAGGTGTTTAGGGACCTTGAGCAAAATCTTATCCCCTTGAAAGATTCCGCCTAATATCTGCATCTTATCTCCTGCAATATCACCGATAGTGACATTACGACGCTGAAATTGAGAACTGCTCTTATCGAGAACAAATAGGGGGTATTCGCGGTGGGCCCGAACGACTCCAACGGGTCTGGCGACGACGAGGGTATTTCGATGTTCAGCAATGTTAATCTTAGCCGTCACATCGATATTTGGCCTTACAGCCGCAGGTAGATTTGCGCTGAAACTTATGTCCAATTCAACACTGCCATTGTTAACCGTTGGGTCGACGCGAGAGACCTCACCGATTATTTCAACGCCCTTGAACTGAACTTGGGTTAGCAAACCAGGGCTAACGTACTCTGCATCAGCTGCCGTAATATTAATACGCGCATAATAGGAAGAAAGATCTGCAATCATACCGACAGCTCTCCCCTCTTCAACATGGCGGCCAATCTCGAGTTCATCAGCTAACTCAGTTAACATGCCAGCCATGCTCGCACGAACATTTAGCTGCTCGACCTCTGATGCCAATAACTCTTGTTGTTTAACGGCTTTTTCCATGCGATACCGAGTAGAATCATCCGTCGCTTTTCGCGTTTTCTTTAGCGTCTGAAAGCGACTCAACTCCATTTGCAACATGGCATCTTCTTGCTCCCATGCCACCTGTGCCTTATGTAAGTCGAGCGTCGAAATAACTTGATTCTCTTTTAGCTTTTTATGGGCAACTAACTCCGCATCAGCCAAGGCTAGCCGCACCTTAGCAAGACGAATTTTACCTCGTTGATCTTCCAACGCCTGTGCTGATTCAGCCTTTACTCTTTGCTGGTTTGCCAGCTCTTCTAATAAGGCCAACTCACTGGTTTCCAGCAAGCGCAATAACTTAGGGTTATTAAGGCTTAATATAATTTCACCTTTATCAACTAAATTCCCGGGCTTTTTAAACACCTCAACAATATGCCCTCCACTAAGCGCATTGATGCCACGCTGAGTTTTTGGAACAAACTTTCCATAACCAGAGACGGTAACATTTAGAGGAGAATTGATGACACTCGCGATGGGAAAATCACTATTGACGTTATCAGAAGAGAAAGCTTGACGACTGGCTAAAGTAATAAGAATAAAGATGGATGCTATTCCACCAGCAGCAAACAAAAACCAACTGATTTTATTTAGGCGGCTCCTATCCTTAGGGATTTCAAACATAATCAAATTCCATTTAATTTTATAGCTCTCCGCTACAATACAAGCAATCAAGGATTAAAACAATAACGCTACAAGCTGTTGACATAGAGACATAAAATAGCCAACATTGAACTGGTGGATATACGGATGTACTCCACATTACTATCAAATCAATCAAGGATGAAAAATGTATAAATCACTTTTAGTTTTCTCTGTGCTCACACTTAGCTCTTATAACGTCATGGCAAAATGTACCAGCATTGGAGAGGGCGGTGGTGGGGGGCAAATTTGTTGTACCGTTGTAAGTGGTACTTTAGAGTGCGAAGACTCTCTTGGCTAAATAAAACTCTAGCGGGCATTTTACCCCCTACTTTACTTAAATTAGAGACTACTTATGCGTATTATATTTTTATCACTTCTTATCTTTATGTCGATAAATGTCAGTGCTAACACATCCCAACTAATTACTCTTGGTCAGCACGACAAATTAATGATGTTAGATTCTGTATCCGAAAAACAAAAACACAAATTTCCAGCACTCTATATTTACGATACAAAGCAACAGCAATTTCTCAGCAAACAAAATGCAACCGCTTATCTGCAAGCATTAAGTGAGAACCCCCTTTTACCTAAGCTCGCTACCCAATGGACTAAAAGTACCGAACAGTTCTCTACCTCTAACGAATCACTTGCCAAATCACTACCTATGTTGAAGTTAGATAGAGCCTATTTAATCTTGTACGACAACCTTCCTGCTCCGATGTTGGCACAGTTCAAGTCGATGGACCCCGAGCTACAAGATAAAGACAGCTTACTTAAAACAATTTTGAGTCAGTTAGACAACGCCAGAAGTTATGTAACTTACTAATATCCACCGGCCTAACTATGGTTTATCAATTACCCATGATGAAGTGAGCAACTCATTGTAATTGATAAGCCCGGCAGCTTTTTTTATTGGGGGAATGCCATATTGATAAAGACAAGCCCTCCTCCTTGCTCTGCTCCCTTAAGTGGAAAGGGTTAGTTTGAGCAAAATGAAGTCTGGAAAACGTGAAAGGAATTTAGAAGGTTAGTCATCCGAACACACTAGGCTGCTTGGTTAGCTGCACTCGCCGCTAAATCCTCATTATGCTCTTGAATAAAGTCTTCCATAAACCAGGCGCAGAAGGTATGTCGACCATCGACTTCCGCCTTGCCATAGACAGATGAAGCTTGTTGGCGTACCGTTTTCTCTTTGGTTTGCCGCACCTCAGCGATCTCTTTAAAGCTTAAGCCTTTTAACAGCAGATACGCCACCTGTTGCTCACTTTTGGTAAATCCCCAAGTGTCGAACTGACTAATAACAGCTTGACTATAATCCTTACGGGCAGAGCGCATCTGGCTCGACATATTATCGATCTGCTTATCTGCTTGAGCGAGTCGAAGCGCTAAAGATTTAACCTGCCGAGACCGACGTATCAAGTCATAGCTCAAATAGACAGTCCCTATAACAGTAAGCAACACCAATATGCTTTCTTGCATGATATGCCATGCAGGGATATTTAGTTGCAAGTCCGCCATGATATCAATCAGCTTAAACAGCATGATCAACACCAACAAAACAATAATAACAACATCCTTTTTCATGGAAAAAACCACTCCTATAACCAAAAACCAACATCTATTCAGTAAACGAATATTTGAACAAAAATAATTAAAATCAGGCAATTACTTTATGGGACATATGTACCATAAGCGCTTTTATGATACACCTCACTCAAGACATTAGCCTATCAATCTCTAAACTAACGGCACACTTTAATAGCATAGAAATCACTTATGTCTGTCGTTAAGTCTTGTATCAAGATATGTCTGTTGACCGCATTAAGTAGCAGTAGTTTCTTAAGCCATGGGGCATCCAATAGCGAACTGCCACCGCTGCTAGAAATAAGCCAAGCCAGATTGAACTCCTCGCAACACAATGGCACTCAACTCAATGATGAATACGCACTTGAACTAAGCAGTTCATCATGGCTCAGTGGCCTACCGAGTATCGGCCTGAGTTACCTCGGTAGCTTAGATAATGGAAACAGTTACGAACAAGAAGTATCGCTCAATTTGCCGCTTAAATCCCTAGGGTTACGCAGCAGTGATAAGCAACTAAAGCAGCTAACTCAATCAATTCAGGGGCAACAAATTGCTTTGCAGGGCCTCTATATTTCAGGCCTGCTAAGACAAAGTATCTGGGATCATCGCATCGCATCGATGAAGCTCATGCAACTTGATCGCAAAATAAAGTTACTCGAAAAACTGCATACTCAGCAGAAAATTTTAACCGATGTAGGCGAGTTACCACTCGCGAACCAGTTGCTGCTAGAAAGGGAGTTGGTCGATATCGAACTCGAACAAATTAACCTTAAGCAGCAACAAGCTGAGGCGCTCTCTCTCTTTAGTCAGCTAACAGGCCGACATGAGATGCCAACAAAAATTGATGAAAGCTCACGTCCCATTTTTGATGCACACTCATCCACACTCACAGCGTTCAACACCGCTTTAGCACAGCACCCATTATGGCAACTGCAAACCCTGCAACAGCAACAACAGCTGTTGGTAATAAAGAGTCAACAAGCGGGGGAGCGCGATCCTTGGACACTGTCACTAACCGCTAAAAACACCAAAGATGATCAACTTGATGATCAGCAACTAGGGCTAGGCATCACAGTGCCACTTGGCTTTAGTTCAGCGCTCTCTCAAAGTGAATTATCAACTTGGCAGCAAGCTCATAGTGAACAAAACCTCAATCGTGATCGAATCTATCTGCAGTTAACAACACAAACAGAAAAACTGGCGAAACAGCAGCAAAAATTACTCGATCAACAGGTGCTGTTAAAGCGTGGTCTCTCTTTGAGTCGTACCATCACCGAAGAACTTGCCAAAGTAAAAGAGCAGAACCAAATCAGTTACGAGATATGGCTGCGTCGTTATATGGATGCGCTCGATACCGAGTCACGCTTAGTGCTTAACCAAGTCACCCAACAACAACTTCACTCCCAGCAACTGCAAGCCTTAGGAATTTCATTATGATGGCCAAGTACGGCGCCAGCCTTTTATGTTTATCAGCCTGCCTATCCACCAGCTTGGCCCAGGCAGAATCTATCGCCCTCAAGACATTAGGCAACTTAGAACTCAGCTATGTACAGCCACAAAAGGTCGCTAGCTATGAAGGTAGCGCACTTCCAGCACTGGTTGACCGATTACCGGGCAACGATTATTGGGTTAGCACGCCAGAGAATATCCAGCAGGTCACCTTCTTGGTCGGTCAGGGACAAATCGTCACTAAAGGGCAAGCAATTGTGAGATTAACCGGGCCAGAGGTGTTCCATTTCCTGGCTCAGGTCGATGCAGCAAACAGCTTATATCTGCTGGCAAAAAAACGCTATGAACGCAATAAACCTCTGTTAAGAAATGGCAGTATCAGCACCGAAAAGTGGCGAGAGATCAGTCAAGACTATTTCAGCAGTCATCTCGAGTACGAGCATATGCAACACTTCATGGAGATGGTGCTAAGCACTGATGAGATAACAGAATCCCTAGTGGTAAGCTCACCAGTGGCGGGCATCGTAAAGCTCAATCAACTCAACACCCCCTACATGGCCGACTCACAGCTGTTTTCGCTGGTGCCAGCCGAGAGTATTCGCGTCAAGGTCAATGTGCCGATGAGCCAGTCAACTTCGTTATCGGCGATTAATATCGACCAATGTCATATCGCCATCGAGTCAATATCAGCCATTGCTGACGGCGCTTTTGTTAGCGCATGGTCAATGCCCGTGCCGCAAGAATGTAACCTCCTGCTAGGTCAGCAAGCCACCGTGATACCCGAGTATCAAAAAACAGTGTACCTGCTACCGAAAAACAGTGTGTTTAGCTGGCAACAAGAAAGCCAAGTATTTACCCAAACGGCAGAGACACTAACGGCGATCAATATTGATATTTTAGGTTCCACACCTCGGCAATACATCGTCGCCAGCGACCAAGACTTAAGTAAAACCCAAGTATTATCTCAGTCGGTTGCCGCTGTTAAAGGCATATTACTCGGCTTAGGAGGCGAATAATATGCTGACCTCAGTCATCCGTTTTTCACTCACTCAGCGCCTATTTGTGCTCATTGTGGCGATGATCTTAATGCTAGCTGGTGCTCGCGCCTGGTTTGTCATTCCGCTTGATGCTTTTCCCGATATATCACCAACTCAGGTGAAGATAATTTTAAAAGCCCCAGGCATGACACCTGAAGAAATTGAAGCACAGATAACGGTGCCGATTGAGACCGAGCTGCTCGGAATACCCAATCAGGCGATCTTACGCTCAACCACTAAATATGCCATCAGTGATATCACCCTCGACTTTACCGAAGGTACCGATATCTACTGGGCGAGACAACAAGTGAGCGAGCGACTCGCCGCCGTGTGGGATAGTTTTCCAGAGAGTGTCTCTGGCGGTGTAGCACCGATGAGTACGCCACTGAGTGAAATTTTTATGTTTTCACTGGAGAACCCCAATCTGTCGTTGATGGAGCGCAGGCAGCTACTAGAGTGGGAGATCCGCCCATTGCTGCGTACCGTTGCGGGCGTGGCTGACGTCAATATTTTAGGTGGCCATGCCAAGAGCTTTAACATTAATCCCAATCCTGCGGCGATGGCGGCGGCGGGAGTGAGTTTTGCCGCGTTGCAACAGGCAATTATCGACAACAACCATAACGAAGGTGCGGGTAAGCTCACCATAGGCACTGATACCATTATCGTGCGCGCTGAGGGGCGGATCGATGATATCGACGAACTGGGTCAGTTGGTGATTAAAGCCGATGATGCCAAGGTGTATCGCCTAAGCGATCTCGCCGACATCCAAATTGGTCATTTAACCCGTTATGGTGCAGTGACTAAAGATGGTGAAGAGACTGCAGAAGCGTTAATTATCGCCCTTAAGAATGCCAACACCGCCCAAGTGGTGACCAACATTAAAGAGAAGCTGGAACAGATAAGCGCCACACTGCCAGAAGGCAGTGTGATCAACACCTTTTATGATCGCGCCAACCTGATTAATACGGCTATCAATACCATCTCTAGTGCCCTGTTTCAGGCGGTGCTTTTAGTGATTGTGTTGCTGGCACTGTTTCTAGGCAATGTGCGCGCCGCCTTAGTGGTGTCGCTCTCTCTACCACTCGCCGCCCTAATGACCTTTCTGATGATGGATCTGTTCAATTTATCCGCCAATCTGATGAGCTTAGGCGGCTTAGTGATCGCTATCGGTATGCTAGTCGACTCCTCGGTGGTGGTCGTCGAAAACATGGTCAATCTGATCGCCAGCAAGCCGCGCTTACCACGCCTGCATCTTATTTTTCGCGCGACTAAAGATGTGGCGGTTCCAGTGGTATCTGGCACCATTATTGTGATGATCGTATTCTCGCCACTGCTCACACTAACGGGGCTGGAGGGGAAACTATTTACCCCTGTGGCGGTGACTATTGTATTTGCTATGCTGTCGGCGTTGATACTATCGCTGACAGTCATCCCAGTCATCGCCTCGTATTTGGTCAATGAAAAAGCGGCCCAAGAACCTAAGGCCATCATAAAGCTTAAAGCTGCATATCTAGGCAGCTTAAAAACGGCCTTTAACCATAAAAAGCCCTTTATGCTGATCACTTTTGGCCTGCTGATTGTCAGCCTCGGGCTCTTTAGTCTAGTGGGCAAAACTTTTATGCCCACCTTGGATGAAGGCGACATCATATTACAACTAGAAAAATCGCCCTCTATTTCACTCGATGCGTCTATCGCAATTGATAAACAAATTCAGCAAACCTTGCTCGCAAAAGTCCCGGAGATAAAGCAGATGGTCGCCCGAACAGGTGCCGATGAGATGGGTCTAGACCCTATGGGGCTAAACGAAACCGATGTATTTTTAGAATTGGTTCCACGCGATGAATGGCGCTTCGATGACAAAGGGCAACTAATAGAGACGATCCGCAACGAACTGCTCAACTATCCAGGGGTAAACTTTAACTTTACTCAACCAATTCAGATGCGGGTCTCAGAAATGCTCACCGGCAGTATTGGTGATGTGGCGATTAAGGTGTTCGGTACCGATATCGACACCCTAGGCCAGTTAACCGCACAAATAGAGCAGTTGGTGAGTGCCACCCGCGGCAGCATCGATGTCAAAATGTCGATGATAGAGGGCAGCCCCTTTATCAACCTCACCCTAGACAACGAACTGGCTCGTGGCTTTGGCATGAGCACCATGGAGTTTGCTCGCTACCTCAAGAGTCAACTCGAAGGGGTGATGGTAACCGAAATATTACAGGGCAAGAAACGCACCCCGGTATTGATTGCCAATAATCAAAGCAGTTTAAGTAGCATCAATGAGTTACAACATCAGCTGCTAGTGATGCCCGATCACTCATTAAAACGCCTGACTGATGTCGCTAAGTTAAGCTACAAAGAGGGGCCGATTTTGATTGAGCGCGAGCAAGGTGACCGCTTCTCGGTGATCACCACTAACGTACAAGAACGCGACATAGTCAGTTTTGTTGAAGAGCTTAATACTAAAATTGCCCAGCAAATCCAACTCCCCAGCGGCTATAGCGTGAGCTTCGGTGGTGAGTTTGAAAACCAGCAGCGTGCCACCAACAATTTGCTATTAGTGATCCCCATTGCTATCGCGCTGATCACCCTAATCCTATTCACCACCTTTGGCTCGCTCGCCAAGGCCGGACTGATCCTTGCCAACGTCCCGTTTGCGATGATGGGCGGTATCGTCAGCCTTTATCTGTCGGGCGAATATCTGTCAGTGCCGGCATCGGTTGGCTTTATTGCCCTGCTCGGTGTGGCCGTCCTCAATGGCGTGGTGATGGTTAGCTACTACGAGCAGACAAAGCATCTCTTTAGCGATCTATTGGTTCGGGTCGAACAGGGTGCCGCGCGACGTTTGCGCCCCATCTTGATGACGGCAACGACGGCCATGTTTGGTTTGATGCCACTGGTATTTGCCTCTGGGCCAGGAGCTGAGATCCAAAAACCGTTAGCCATCGTGGTCATTGGTGGCTTACTCACCTCGACCATCACTACACTTTACCTATTGCCAATCCTCTATTACTGGCTGGAGAAACGTCGATGAACACAGAACAGCTATTAGTGCTGATCGCACAAAACGATATTAAAGACGATATTGTCGATACCCTGATTGAGTTAGATTTCTTATCAGGCTTTAGTCTGGGCAATATCTGTGGCTTTAGCCGCGAGCACAGCCACTTTAATATCAAGGAACAGGTGGAGGGATATCGGGAATTTTGTAAGTTTGAGATTATGCATCCCACCGCCCAGCAAGATGCGCTTTTACAAGCTCTTGCCGTCGTGTGTAAACACAACCCCTGTCGCTACTGGATCATGCCAATCCAATTGACTGGAACTCTTTGTTAATCGAGAGTCGAATATTTAGTCCATGGGATATTCACTTTCCCATGGACTAAACGAGTCTAGAATTTACGCTACCCAGCCTAAATAAGCATTTTTTGAAGAGTTCCCTTTAGACTACTGCCAATATGTTGAATAGCATCTTTAAGCTGATCACAAACAACAGTAGACCGAATAGCTTCTTGAGCAGCTGTTGAGGGATCCTACCCGATAGTTTCACCCCCAAAGGAGCGGCTAAAAAACCGCTTATCGATATAATGACCACCGAGGGGAGATGGATGAATCCTAACGCCCAAGGTAATGCTGTAGAGGTCCCCCCGTAAGATGTCATCCCATTAATGACATAACCACTAGTGCCAACAATAGCGATTGATACCCCAATGGCTGCTGAACTAGCGACGGCCTTTCTGATATTAATGCCTTGCTTCACCAAATAGGGAACAATTAACGAGCCCCCTCCTATCGCGGTTAACGTCGACACGGCGCCAATGACAACCGATACTAGATTGCTAAGCCCTCCTTGCTGCTCTATCGCTTTTGGTGGCTGTCGATTTAACAACATACTCAGTGATAGATAACCCATAAATGCAGTAAAGAATAATGAAAGTAGTAGCGTATTCAGGACTGATATCAGTAATGCCGCCAACACGCTGCCTAATAAAATAAACGGCACCATATTCTTAACGACTTTCCAGTCAACATTTTGTTTTTGATGGTGCGCGCGTGCACTTGAAAAGGTCGTTGCAATAATAGAAGCCATCGCAGTCCCTAAGGACAGATGTACAGCCACATCTGGTTGCACACCTCTGGATAGAAACAGACTCGCCAAAACGGGAACTAAAATGCCTCCTCCCCCAACGCCAAGTAAGCCTGCAATAATACCAACACTTCCCCCTAAAACAGACAACAGCAATAGATCGATCCAAGTCATATATAACCCCCTTCCACAATAAGATGACAAGAGATGTTACATTGATACAGCAACGTCCTATTATCGAATATAAGACGACATATATCGACTAAAGGACAATATGAAACTCAGCCCATCAGATGAATCCTTTAAACCAATGGCTAGACCGATTGTTTTAGTCAAAAGGAGCCTCAAAAAAGGCGCTGCCATTGAGTTGCATCAACATGCTTGGGGGCAGCTCTTATACGCCCATCGCGGAGTGATCCTTGTAACAACAGCCACAGCAAAATACATTTGCCCTGCAGAACAAGGTGTCTGGCTCCCTTCCCATGTCGATCATGAAGTGTTGGTGTTAACCGATTGCGAACTTAGCAGCGGTTATTTTGAGCAACAACAAACCCCAAAACTACCAAATTTTTCTCAAGTAATCAGTATTTCACCCTTACTAAAAATGCTCATTATTGAAGCGCTCAACATACCTGCGAATTACGAATGGCAAAGCCCTGCTGGCAGACATTTAAGATTGATCCGTGACTTCATGACCCTTGCTCCCGCCGTTGAAACCAGCTTACCGTCTCCCACTTCGGTAAAGCTGCTGTATATTGCACAACAGCTCAATGAAACACCTGAGGATATTAAGAGCTTAGAGGAATGGGGCAAGCTGGTTGGCGCTTCGGCTCGAACGCTTTCTCGCAACTTCAAGAAGGAAACCGGAATAAGTTATACGTCTTGGCGCCAAAGATTAAAAGTTCAGGCAGCGATACATCGACTTTACCGAGGAAAATCGGTCACCGAAATTGCTTTTCAACTGGGTTACGAAAGCCCATCCGCTTTTATTTGTATGTTCAAAAAAAATACAGGCATAACGCCCAGTAACATTATCACTAGGTCATCGTTATAAAGACTGAGATTGATAATAAGGCTACTAAAAAATGACTAGGTTGCGCTCATTCCCCATGTATAATCTAATCACTGAAACTATAACACGCTGATAAATGTCTAAATATCTATTCCTACTACTGTTAATCCCCTTCTATTGTGCCCATGCTAATACGCTGGATCTAACAAAATATGATACCGATGTCGCTGCATTATTACGAGAATACCAAGGGCAAGATGTAAACTCGCGGCCAGTGCTGCCATCAGTATTAGTATTCAATGAAAGTGAACAGGCCTCAACCTATGTCGACTTTAAACGCGGCTTAATTCTGGTTGAGACTCGTAGTAAAGCGCAGCTTAAACAAGCTGTGGTGCAGGTGTTATTGACCCAAATAGACCCTAAAGTGATTGATGCACAAACCGCGCAAGACTTTGGCTTAATCAGCAATAAAAAGAAGCCGTTTTTTTGGGGGCAGATAAGAGACCAAGAGAGTAAACCGATTGAGTTCGAGTGGCGTGCCTCGCGTTACGCTGATTACTTAGTCAATAACAGCCAAAAAATTAACTCGCGCTTTCGCGTCGCTATCTACATGGTTAAAAATCACAGCAAAATTGCCAGCGGTAAATACATTAACTTTGCCCGTAACTCAGGCCAAAAACATGGTATCAATACTGACCTGATAATGGCCATTATTGAAACTGAAAGCGCGTTTAACCCATTAGCAAGATCGCGTTCCAACGCATTAGGATTAATGCAAATCAAAGCCAATACTGCTGGCCGCGATTACTTCTCCTTAGTGAAGGGCTATAAGCACACCCCTTCTTCAGCTTACTTATACGATCCTGAAAAAAATATTGAAGTCGGTACCGCTTATTTAAAGATATTATCAAGCCGCTACCTATCAGGTATTCACCATCCTAAGAAGCGCGAATATGCGGTGATATCTAGCTATAACGGTGGTGCCGGTAATCTCTGGAAGAGTTTAGATTCACGAGGCAATCGTACTAAAGCGCTGGCACGGATTAACAAGATGACGGTCAGTGAATTTTATTGGTTCTTAACCCATCGACACCACCGCCAAGAAACCCGTAACTACTTAAAGAAAGTCAGTAGTAAACAGAAAAAATATCTCTAGAGCATGATTAATATTCCATTAAAAATGATGGTCGTTATTCTGCGGCGCTATGGCTTGAACCTTAATCGCTAACTCCCTAAAATTCAGCAGTTGAGTATGGCATAGTTCCTCTATGGCTCACCCCGTCATGCATACCGCTCAAGAAAATTGGCGACTAAGTAGGAACCGAACATTTTTGCATATTGCTGAACAATGACCCCCATAACGAGGAGACAGGCAAAGTCGCATCATTTACAGTCTTCACGCCATCTCTATCCTTAGGCGTTGGAAACTAAAACATGACATTTTTTGATCAAACACTCCTAGTCAGTATTTAAGCGTGGGCATTAAAGCTCCCATCTCCCCAATTGAACACCAAACAGCTAAAGAACATTAAAAGCAATCACTTACATAACCATGCATCACTATGTTGCCGATAACTTCAGGCAAAGTGACGAATTGCCACTTTGTAGTAACGTCACAGATACACCACCATTTAATAAAACTGTACATAAAACTGAAAATTAACTACAACAAGAGGCCCGAATAAACTAGCCAAGCAGACCATTTCAGCTTAGGATCTGAACAATAAACAAAGCTCAACTACAGTTAATAGCACATTGCGGAGTAACCAAACATCATGGGTATCAGAGCCATTGTCGTAGATACAGCCGGTACAACTACCGATCTTAACTTTATTGAGGATATCCTTTTTCCTTATTCAGCTAAGGCCTTACCCGCTTTTCTTGAAGAAAACCAACATAATGTGTTAGTTGAGAACTGCATTTGTGATGTGCAAGACATTGCGCTTGAGCCGGATGCAGATCTTGCTCGTGTGACTGAAATTTTGTTGCAGTGGATTAGCGAAGATCGCAAAGCGACGCCACTAAAAACTATTCAAGGCCTTATCTGGAAACAAGGTTACGCTAACGGTGAATTTAAAGGTCATATCTTTCCAGACTTTATCGAAGCACTTGATGGCTACAAGCAAAAAGGCTTACGCGTTTATAGCTTCTCATCAGGTTCTGTTGATGCGCAAAAACTGCTGTTTGGTAATAGCGATGCAGGCGACTTAACCGATAAATTCAATGGTCATTTCGATACCCGCACCGGCAACAAACGCTTTAAACAGGCTTATTGCAATATCCTTAACACTATCAGCCTTAGCCCGAAGCAGATCCTATTTGTTTCTGACGTGCTAGAAGAGTTAAAAGCCGCCAGTGAAGCAGGCTTGAACGTAGCACAAATGGTACGTGACGATAGCCAGCGCACCGGTGACTTTAAGCAGGTTAGCAGCTTTGCAGAGCTTGATATCTAACACGATATCGATGACTCGAAAAGGCATTCATTGAATGCCTTTTTTTGTGGCTAAAATTCGCTTTTCTAGTCCTTGTTGTCACTGAGGCATGCTGTTATGCTGACTATTAATCAAACAAGTGTTTGAATAACAATCAAGCTAGGCTAACGAAAAGAGATCATTATGGATAAGTTTCTCCAGCAATACCCAATCAATACCGCAATTAACGTCGCTTGGGGCGAAATGGATGCCTTGCAACACGTCAACAATGTGGTTTACTTTCGTTACTTCGAGACCGCAAGAATCGATTTTTTTAACCAAATAAACTTGCTCGAAGATCTACAAAAAACCTCTATCGGCCCAGTCATCAGCGAAAACCAAGCACGCTATAAGCGTCCAGTGACCTTTCCAGATACCTTGATTGTCGGCGTTAGCATAAGCGATATTAAAGATGACCGATTCATGATGCACTATCATGTTTTTAGCCAGGGCCAGCAAGCCATCACCACCATTGGTGCATCTCAAGTCGTCATGTTTAATTTTAAAACGGGCCAAAAGGCCACGCTTACACCACAACTGCTTGATGCACTAAAGACCTACCAACAAGCATAACGCTGCTATTGTAGTCGTTGATGACATCAGCCTTGCCTGTATGCTCGAACAAGAGGAATAAACGATGAGTGAACACGTTATTCACTTAGTTGATGAAAATCGATTTGTTGTCAACGTCAATAATACTCAAGCTGTGCTGTGCTATGAAGTGGTTAACGACCCTAACGTAATATCCGGCTCTGGACGGTGCAACTTCAGCAGTACCTTTGTGCCAAATGAACTACGAGGCAAAGGTCTAGCGGAAAAATTAGTGCGCCATGGCCTTAGCTGGGCCAAATCACAAGGTTTACAGGTTGAAGCGAGCTGCTGGTATGTACAGAAGTTTTTAACCTCAACATAGAGCAGCTCAAATAGCATAAGTTTAGCCGCCGGTTAGCTTAGCTAATTGCTCACGGAGACTATCACTTAAAGCCACGCTTTTTTCTGCTGTATAATCGTAATGTACTACCGATGTTTTCGCTTCGACTGTTTTGTTACCGTTTTGCCAGCAGCTTTGCGTTAACTCAAAACTGCTATTGCCAATGCGGTTCACCCAGGTTTTCACTGTAACATCGCTAGCGAAGTAGGTCGGAGCATTAAAATTCACCGTAAAACCCGCAATGATCAGGTTCCACTTCGACAAGTCTTGAGTCGGATTGAATATCTTGAATATCGGCTCACGTGCCGCTTCAAACCACACTGGGAACACCGTGTTGTTGATATGGCCTAAGGCATCCGTTTCGCAAAAGCGTGGCTGTATGGTGAGGCTAAATTCGCTTTGTTCCACTCTATCCCTTCCTTATATTTATTATTAATAGGCAACAGCTGCCATTCTACCGATAAAACAGCCAATACGGTAAAACCAGTATTTTTATATCGGTACCAATGCGGCAACAAGGGTAAACACTTGTCCCGTAGCCCGTTAATAACGGATTAAACAGATACAAAAAAGGATGCCTTAGCATCCTTTTTCGTTAGTAAATGAGCGCCAATGCCAGCTTAACGGCCGTACATCGCGTTAATTTCTGTTGAGTATTTCTGGTAAATCATCTTACGGCGTAACTTCATGGTGGGCGTGATTAGCCCCGCTTCCATTGAAAAAGCATCTGGCAGTAAGGTGAATTTTTTAATCTTCTCAAACCCTGCGAGTTCTGTCTGCAGAGTCTTTAGCCGCTCTTCAAAATGTTCCACCACATGTGAGTGGCGTAGCAGCTCCAGTGGCGACTCGTAATGTAATCCCTTCTCTTTTGCCCACACTTCAAGTGACTCAAAAGCAGGTACAATCAAGGCGGTCACATAGTTACGCGCATCAGCAACAATCGCAACTTGCTCGATGAACGGGCAGCATCCCACTTTACCTTCGACTCGCTGCGGTGCAATGTACTTACCGTTAGAGGTTTTCATTAGCTCTTTAATGCGGTCGGTAATAAACAGGTTACCTTGCGCATCAATATGGCCAGCATCACCCGTTTTAAGCCAGCCATCTTCAAAGGTATCAGCCGTTTCCTGTGGGCGATTATAGTAACCGCGCATCACGGTATCGCTGCGCACTAGAATTTCGTTATCTTTACCCAGCTTAATTTCGGTCTCTGGCAATACCTGACCATTAGAACCCGTGACACGATTACTTAGAGTATTACAGGTTACCGTCGCGGTGGTTTCCGTCATGCCATAACCACATAACACAGGCACGTTGATACTGTGGAAAAAGCTGGCGACCTTAGTATCTAGGGCTGCACCACCAACAGGCATAAATTTCAGACGCCCGCCCAGCACTTGCTGCAACTTGCTATAAACCAGCTTGTTGGCTAAGCGCCACTGTAAACTCAATGCAAAAGAGCCTTTAGCACGACCTTGGCCAACTTCAAATTGGCGCTCTCCCACCGACATTGCCCAAGCAAACATCTTCTGGCGTGTGTTAGGGGCTTTACTGACTTTATCTTGTACGGCGCTATACACTTTTTCAAGGAAGCGCGGCACCACACACAAAGTATGCGGACGCACTGCAGTAATAGCCTCTTTTGCCGCCATTGGATTCTGCAAATAAACATTGTGGCCACCGCGAGAAAGCACGTAAAAGGTCCAGCCACGTTCAAACACATGGCTTAGCGGTAAAAATGCCAGTGAAGTATCACCCGTTTCAAAATTCATTTTGTTATCGTGCTGACGTACTGTCGACGCTATATTACGGTGATCTAGCATCACCCCTTTAGGTTCACCCGTGGTGCCCGAGGTATAGATAAGCGTTAGCAAATCATCAAGATTGGTATCAGCGAGCCGCTTATCAAGTTCAGCATCAGCCGCGTTATCAACTTCACCTTGCAAGAGATCATCTAAATAGAAGTGGTTATGTAGATCGGTCAGTGGCACGCTTTTATCAAATACCACAATACGTGACACCGAATCACACTGCGTAATTAAGTCACATGCCATGGCATATTGCTCTGCGTCACCAGCAAAAATAAGCTTAGCTTGTGCATCGTTAATGATGTAAGCAGCTTGTTCCAAAGTACTGGTCGGGTAGATAGGCACAACTACCGCTTTAGCCTTTAATAATCCTAAATCAGCACATGTCCACTGCGGACAATTTTGCGAAAGGATCACTGCGCGGTCTTGTGACTGAATACCAAATTGGATTAACACCCGTGCTATTTTAGAGGTGATAACATCAAAGTCGCCCCAGCTAACTTGGTGCCAAGGCGCCGCCATTTCAAATCCTTCGAGTGCTATCGCATCGCCAAGCGCATGACTCTGTTGCTGTATGAGACGTATAACGTGAAATGATTCGAGTGACATAAAATAACTACCTTTTAGCTTACAAGTGTTCCGCTTTATACTCAGTTTACTCGAAGTTCTCCGAAAAACTAAGAGCTTTTGCTCTATTTATGTTAAGTCAAACACAAAAAAAGCCTGCTTAAGGTGATGAACAGCGGTCTATTAACAAGATTTATTTTTAGCTAAGCCGCTCAATCAAAAACAGAAACAATCAAATAACAAATGTGTATGCGACTGTACAAAAAGTCTGCACCAGTCATTCCTTTTCCATTTCAAAAAGAACCACCCACTTTTAGTGAGGCAATAACGTATCATTACCTCAGTAAAAATAGCCAATCACCAGTCAATTCAAGGCGCATTGTGGTAATAATGGTTGTTCCCTTATAAACAAGTGGATCCGCTCAGGCGCTCCCGTTGAGTGGGCTTAAAAGTGATTTAAACTACGTTAAAGACCTTGGCAATAGACCCGCTATTGCACTGCGCTCTAAGCCTCGCTTAAACCACTTTCAATTTCCTCTGAAATCAAGCATCTTGAAGTCGAGCGGGTATCGATCCGCTAAATTGCAAAAAGGAATCAGCATCATGCATCACGGAATGTATTCACCACTACGAGCAAGAGTGTGTCCCACTCTCACGCGCCGTAAAAAAGTCGCTCTAGCGGTGGTTATTTGGGCTGCAATACTGTTGCCTACAGTGCACGCACAGCCACTGACACTCAGTGTACCCAAGGCGGTAAATACCACAGATAACAGTTGCTATGTTGATGGCCTGTCAGAACAAATGAACTGTGGTTCAATCAGTGTGCCTGAGGATCATGACCAACCTGAAGGTAAGCACATTCAGGTGTACTACGTCGTCATGCCAGCGATTAAGAGCAGCGGTAAAAGTGAAGCACTACTGGCCATTGCGGGCGGCCCAGGTCAATCGGCGATTGAGAATGCTAAAGGCTTCGACCAGATGTTGACTAAGGTACGTCAAACCCACGATGTCATTTTGATCGACCAGCGTGGTACCGGCCAATCAAACCCGCTGCAATGTGTTGGTGATGGTTTTGCAAGCCCGCTTGCCATTAACGAAAGTGACTTTGATGCCCGTGAAGAATCTCAAAAGTGTTTAGATGAACTTGATGCCGATGTCACCCAATACGATAGTTTATCAGCACTTAGAGACTTTGAAGCTGTAAGGCAACACCTAGGCTACCAAAAATTGCACTTATACGGCGTATCCTACGGCACACGCATGGCGCAGCTGTATATGCGTCACTACCCTGAACATATAGCCACCGTCACCTTAGATGGTGTGGTACCAATGCAGCAAAGCGTATTAGCCATTGGCGATGCTATCGCCCGTGCTTTTGATCTGTTAATTCAAGATTGTAGCAATAACACCCTGTGCCACAACCAGTTTCCTCAGCTGGCAGCTGAACTCGATAAAATGGACTCTGAACTGGCACAAGCACCAAAAATCAGCATGATTGCCGATCCAAGAACGGGTGAAGCCACTCAACTCACAATGACCCGCAGTAAATTCAACGGTGCGCTGCGTATGGCACTGTACTCGCCGAGTGTTCGCGCACTGATCCCCCATGCTATTCACCAAGCGTCGCAAGGTGATTTTCAACCCATTACCGGACTTTATGCCATGTCGATGGACGGCGCGGGGATCGCTATGGGAATGCACGCATCTGTAGTCTGTGCCGAAGACTGGCAACGCTTAACACCCCAGCTACGCGCCAACATTTCTCAGCATTACTTCGGCCGAGAGATGCTAAAAACATTTGAGAAATCGTGTGCTGTGTGGAATATGCCTGCGGTTGATAGCAGCTTTAGCCAAGCCATTGCCAGTGATATTCCAACGCTGATTTTATCTGGCAAACTCGATCCAGCCACCCCACCCAGTTGGGGCGAGATGGCGATGGAAAAACTCACCAATGCCAAACACTTTGTTGCGCCTTATGCCACTCACGGTGTTGCTTACCAGTCTTGTGGTAACAACCTGATTGCCGAGCTAGTAGAAAAGGGGGCTGTAGCGGATATTGATGGTGAATGCTTAAACAAAGATATTAGCCGTAATTTCTACCTCAATGCCAGTACCGTTGAAGCCATACCCAGCGATACAGACACCAAACAAGCAGAAACAGCCCTGAATCAGTAAGGAAGCACTCATGATACAAGTAACAAATTTATCAAAACGCATCGGAGATGTGCAGGCGCTGGATAATTTAAGTTTTTCAGCACTCGATGGTCAAATTACCGGACTGCTAGGCCCTAATGGCGCAGGCAAAACAACCTGTTTACGTACCGTATTTGGTTTACTTAAGCCCGATAACGGTTTTGCTGAAATAGACGGGATTAACATTGCAAAATCCCCGGTTGCTGCAAAGCAACAATTAGGACTATTTCCCGACCCTTTTGGGCTTTACGAACGTTTAACGCCACGTGAATACATCAGTTACTTCGCCGAGCTCAATGGCCTCTCACGCAGTGATGCAAAACTCGCCACCAGCAGTGTAATTGAAAAGCTACACCTAGCCGATATTGCCGACAGACAATGTAAGGGCTTTTCCCAAGGCCAGAGAATGAAAACCGCGCTGGCGCAAGCCATTGTCCACCAGCCAACCAATATCGTGCTCGATGAACCGACGCGTGGCCTCGATGTTATGAGCACACGGGTATTACGTGACATATTGCGCGATCTTAAAAACCAAGGTCACTGTGTACTGTTTTCGAGCCATGTAATGCAAGAGGTTGCCGCGCTTTGCGATCAAGTGATTGTGATGGCCGAAGGTAGAGTGGTTGCGGTTGGCAGCCCAGATGCACTCTGCCAACAAACGGGCAAAAGCTCACTCGAGGATGCCTTTATTCAGCTTATCGGTACCGATGAAGGGATTGCAGCATGATGGATTTGACACTCAATGCCTCTACAAAAGACGGTAACAAAAGGATGTGGAAATGAGTAATAAAATAATCACCATGGTTCGCAAAGAACTTATTGATGCCGCTCGCGATAAACGCTCAGTGATGGCCGGGCTCTACTACGCCGTCGGTGCGCCACTGTTGATGTGCGGTATGTTTTTTATGTTGATAGGACAACTCACCAGCCCTGAAGATCTGAATATCAAGATTAACAATCCTCAAGGTGCACCGGATCTGATTAAATACCTTTCAAGCAAAGGTATTACCCAAGGAGATGCAGACAAAAATAAGGATATTTTGCTGGTGATTAGCGATGATTACGCTAGCAATATGGCCAAAGGGATCAGCGCCGACGTCACCTTGATTGCCGACGCCTCAAATGAAAAACTGCAAAAGTCGATTCGCCGTCTTGAAAAGAGCCTACAGCAGTACAGTTCTGAAATGGGTAGCTTACGTTTAATTGCCCGCGGCATCGACCCAAGAGTCATGCAACCTATCAAGCTCAATGTGGAAGACCAAGCCACCCCAGATTCAAAAGCAGGCATGATTTTAGGCTTAGCCACTATGACGATGATCTACGCCGTGTTTATCTCAGGAATGAATCTCGCTATTGATACCAGTGCCGGCGAGCGCGAACGTAATTCGCTCGCGCTACTGCTGAGTCATCCGGTGTCCACCGGGCAAATTGTGATCTCTAAAATCATCACCGTCACCCTATTTGGAATGATTGGTCTGCTATTAACCTTAATCGTGTCTAAATTTGCCTACAGCTTTGTGCCTTGGCAAGAGCTTGGGTTTAGCGTCAGCGTTAATAGCAGCTTTATCGGCATGATGATGCTCGTCGGTTTACCGGTGGCAATAATGGCAGCCTGCTTACAGCTGTTTGTGTCGTTTATGGCTAAGAGCTTTAAAGAAGCTCAGTCGTACCTCACCATTGTATTGATGTTACCTATGATGCTCGCGATGGCAGCCAGCTATGATATCGCGCCAGACACCCTACAATGGCTACCAGTATCGGGCCAACTGCAAGCGTTAATTGAGTTCATTAAAGGTCGTGAATTACCGGGAATGCAGTTAGCGACTGCATCATTGATCACCCTCGCCATCTCAGCACTATTAGCATTTGGTATGCAAAAATCACTTAAAAGCGAAAAGATTGTCTTTGGTTTGTAGCCTCAGATAAAAGGATGCCTCTTAAACATCATCATTTAAGAGGCTCATTATCAGGAGAGATAAAATGGAATTTATAGATAATATTTTAGCCAGTGACAATTATTTTTTTATGGCCATGCTAGCGGTCGTGGTATTAGTGCTGT
The DNA here is from genome assembly GCF_002836135.1 of Shewanella sp. GutCb. NCBI lineage: Bacteria > Pseudomonadati > Pseudomonadota > Gammaproteobacteria > Alteromonadales > Shewanellaceae > Shewanella > Shewanella sp. GutCb. Next base: position 89,111 of record NZ_PJBL01000019.1, read on the forward strand.
GGTTTCTACCCGCTATGTTGGCGCTAATTTTTAACCGTAAGCATTTCAAGCTCATCTTAATCGCTTGTATTCCTGCTGGGTTTTCAATGATTGCATGGGGTGGCGTGATGGTGTGGGCAACGACCGGTAAAGCCGTCGATAAGTATGCTAAGCGTGACAAAAAACAAGTATAAAAAGTGTTGAAGCAACAGATTTTAAAAACAAATACCAAAACTACCCATCCATGGGTTTTGGCATAAGTGTTCCAGACACAAAAAAGCCCGAGTCATACTCGGGCCTTTGCATTCAATAAAGCGAGTAGGTACTACTTTGCTTTAGGTCTAAAAGGCTTAATAACCGCTTCGTCACACTCTAAAAACGGACCATCCATCAAATCAATACAGTATGGAATAGCAGGGAATACTGCATCCAAACACTCACGAATTGATTTTGGCTTGCCTGGCAAGTTAACAATCAATGAGTCACCACGAAGGCCCGCAGTTTGACGAGACAAAATGGCCGTAGCAACGAACTTTAAAGATTCGGCACGCATCAACTCACCAAAGCCAGGCATCATGCGATCACATACCGCTTCTGTCGCTTCAGGCGTCACGTCGCGCTTTGCTGGACCCGTGCCGCCAGTGGTGACAATCAAACTGCAGTTCTGCACATCTGCCATATCAATTAGCGTGGCTTCAATCACATCAGTTTCGTCTGGGATCACCTTATAAACAGGCTCCCAATCTGATGTAAGGTATTCGTTTAGCACTTCAATAATCGCCTTACCAGAAAGATCTTCGTAGACACCAGCGCTAGCACGGTCACTTACCGTAACAATACCAATTTTTGCTTTGCTCATTGTTTTATCCTTTCACTTTAATCTATTCCGAGATCACTCGCGGCTAACAGCCATCGAATGTCAAAACTGTTGATGCCGTATAAAGTAGCATAAAGTTAACTAGCTAGATTTGATAAATATCCAATATATGCGGTAAACCAACTAAAAAATACCAAGCCTAGAGTCTTCTTGCTAACCAGTACTTTTGCTTCCAATAGCTATTGTTCAAACTAGAGATCATCACACCTTGGCTCGTCGAAGCATGTAAGAACTGATGGTTACCAATGTAGATACCAACATGGCGAGTGCTCCAGCCCGTTTTAAAAAAAACTAAATCGCCCTCTCTAAGTTGACTTTTACTCACACTTTGGCCGATGCCCCTTTGTTCATCAGTGGTTCGGGGCAAGGTTATGCCAAATTTATCTTGAAATCCTAGCGCCACAAACCCAGAGCAATCAATGCCACGTTTACTCATACCACCGAAACGATAAGGCGTGCCTTTCCATTCGCTATACAATTGCATTAATTGGATTTTTACTGCGGTAGCATTATCTAACGTTACCGTTACTTTTGAATTGTTTGTGCTGCTTATGTCGCGACTAGGTGCGCCGGAACAGGCATTTAATAATAAAATAAAGACTAAAACAAAAAGAACTTTCATATAAATCCATAGGGTATATACCCGTTCTACTTCAACCTGCTCATTGCTGCATTTCTAGGTTATTTCAGTCTAAATATACCTTCGGCAGAACGGTAAGCTTACCCAGTATGAGTATTTTAAATTAGTAAATCTTAAATTAATTAGCAAGTAAGCTTTCAATGCCAAATATTTAAACTATATATAAAGGGAGCGCTAGTTAAATTAAAGGAAGTTGTAATGGAAAAATATGTCATTAATAAATATAAACAGGGTGAATTTGAACAGTCAAAAACAGCTAATGAGGAGTCAACACTGCTGGAAAGTCAGTCATACACTGAAGAACTGGAGGATGAAACACCGAGTTATATCCTTGGTTATAATTAATCCTATACCGCTTCAATTATTAACGATTGAAGCGGTATTAACATAGCTGCTTATTTAAACAATTACGCTGCAGCATACCCTTCATAGATTAAGTCATCCTTAAAATATTATCCGCATACCTAGATGGAAAAAACACTTAATGTTTATGTCATACTCATCAATATATATTAACGAGTAATGAAACTACTCCAGATTCTTTTTAAATCGAAGTGAAGCGATAATTAGCCCTATAACCGTAAAGATAGCTAACCAACTCACATCATAAGACATGTCAATAATGTCCACATCTCGTAATATTACCCCACGTACTAAGCGCATAAAATGCGTTGCTGGTAATGCCTCAGCAATATACTGCGCCTCAATTGGCATGCCTTCGTAAGGGAACATAAAGCCAGATAACAAAATAGAAGGTAATAATACAAATATGGTCATCTGCATTGATTGAAGCTGGTTCTTTGCTATCGTAGAAATGACTAACCCCAATGTTAAACTTGCCATAATAAACAAGAGTGTAGCGCCAAAAAGCTGCGCTAAGCTACCATTGATAGGCACATTAAACAGGCTGTAACCTATCCCTAAAATAATCGTAACTTGCAGCATTCCGATAAACATATAAGGGATGATTTTGCCTAGCATTAACTCCATTGAACGAATGGGAGTGGTAATGAGCATCTCTAAGTTGCCCCGTTCTCGTTCGCGCACGATTGCCGCAGAGGTAAACATTATCATGGTCATGGTTAGGATTACGCCGACCAAACCCGGAACAATATTAACCACGGTGCGCTGCTCTGGGTTATAAAACAGCGCCACCTCAAACGTCGGCGTTGAGCGATTACTCGGCAAGCGCAACAATTCAGTTAACGGCATATTGCGTAACCCTTTAATTGCCGCTGCGATCATCGTATCTGAGCCATCTACAATCCATTGTGCAACAGGGCGACTTGTCTCCTCATCAGTCGAGGGTGGACTCCCTAAGCCAACAGCCTGATGGCGTACCAACCGCTGAGCCACATCTTTGGGGATCACTAACACGGCTCTCACTTCTCCCCTAGCGATGGCGGCATTAGCAGATTCAATATCGTAGAAATGTTGGGTAAACTTCACCACTTGAGTCGCCCGCACAGTCTGTACCAACACTCGACTCAATGCTGTTTGGCTTTGATCGATGACACCAACGGGTATATCTCGAATATTGGTATTGATAGCAAAACCAAATAGCATTAATTGAATAAGCGGGATCATTATCACCATGCCAAAGGTCATTCTATCGCGCTTTAGCTGGATTAACTCTTTACTGACAATGGCTTGGATCCGATACAGTGCTTTCATTGTCTCCCCTTACCAGTACAGGTAACAAACACATCTTCCAGGCTTGGCCTCACGATATGTAACTGCTGTTTATCCAGTGATTCATGCTGTGCCAAAAATGCGATAGGATCAATGCAACGGTCGCTCACCAACACCCGTAAACGTGAACCTAATTGCGCAGCGGTGATCACCTCTGGTAACGCGGTGAGTTGCTGTTTAAGTTGACGCAAGTTATTGGATTCAACCTCAACGACATGTGCCCCCATGTCACGCATAAGTTCATCAGGAGAGCCGTCAGCACGCTTTATCCCCGTTTCCAATATTGCCAATTTGTGGCATCGTTCCGCTTCATCCATATAATGGGTCGAGACAATAATACTGGTGCCTTGATCACTTAAATCGAATAGCTTTTCCCAGAAGTCTCGTCGATTTTCAGGGTCAACGGCTGATGTTGGCTCATCTAGAAATAGTAATTCAGGTTTATGTATGGTTGCAGCTGCAAGCCCTAAGCGCTGCTTCTGGCCACCGCTCATGCTGCCTGCTAACTGACCCGCGCGTTGGTCGAGCCCATAGGTACTTAGCAACTCATTAATTCGAGAACGCTGATCATGGCGAGATAAACCATATATTTTGGCAATGAATTGCAGATTCTCTTTTACGGTTAAATCATCGTACAAAGAGAATTTCTGCGTCATATAACCCATTTTCAAACGCAACTTTTCAGCATCTCTAGGCAGTGTTAGCCCGAGTACCTCAACCTCTCCAGAAGTGGGTAACAAGAGTCCCGTCAGCATGCGAATTGCAGTAGTTTTCCCACATCCATTCGGGCCTAAAAAGCCATATATCTGCCCTCTTTCAACCTCAAAATTAAGGTTTTGAATTGCCTTTAAGCTACCAAAGTGACGACATAACTGCGTTGCCCGAATCACAGTGTCACTCATGGCAGCTCCACTTGTGCTGGCACTCCGCTGGGTAAAGAGGCGGCACTATCGGGTAGCTGTACCTCAGCAAGGTACATTAGCCTCGCTCGTTCCTCTTGGTTTAGCGCGTAATAGGGCGTAAATGCCGGTTCATTTGAGATCCAGCGAACGTGCCCCATGATAGGCTTATCGACTCCATCAACATGCACCAGCATATTATCGTTAATCTTCACTTTCACCCGGTAAGGCTCAGGTATATAAACCCTGGCAAAAGGTGCTTTGCCCGCAAGTAATATGGCGAGGGGGCTACCTTGCGTCACACGCTCACCCAAATTCCACGGTAAATTATCTAAAATGCCGTCTCGTGTCGCGCGAATCGTTAAATCTGCTAACTGCTTTTTCTCTCCTGCTAACACCGCGTTGGCGGCGTCGAGGTTAGCCTTGGCAAACCGAATGTCTTCTTCTCTGGTGCCGGAGGTTAATTCTCGTAATTGCTCTTGGGTATTTTCTAGATTAGCGATACCAGAATCGCGACTCGCAAGGGCGCGGTCAAGATTTGCCTTGCTGGCTAAGTTGTTTTTTACCATGGTCTGCATACGGCGGTAATTGGCTTCACTTTCGAGTAGCGTAGCCTTTGCGCCTGCAACATTCGCGCTGGCAGCGGCTATCTCCTCTTCACGGGCGCCTTTTCGTAATTTATCGTAGTTAGCAACCGCTTGATCAACATCAGCTAGCGCCTTTAACACTTGTGATTGTTGAAAGGTATCATCTAATTGAACTAGCACTTCGCCTTTGCTAACCATACTCCCTTGTGCGACAGGAAGGCTGACAACAACTTCATTAATGGTCGCGGTATGGGCGATCCGTTCTCGCTCTAAGCTCCCCAATGCGACATGTTTTGCGCCACTATCACAAGCTGTGAGAGTAAAGAATACGAATATAAAAATGAGTATGCGCACATTAACCGTCCTTATTGCATTGCACTTGCTAAAGCTCAAATTATCAAGGTATTAACGTATGCTTCAAAGCACTAATCTGCAAGTAAAAGTCGAATATACTCATCAAGTTTGTACCGTATCGTTAGTCGAGATTAAGGCTTTTAAATACAGAGAACATGAAAATTAAAAAAAATACTGAATCAATCTTCAATGCAGTATTTCCGTTTTGACGTTATGGATGAAGCGATGCTAGCTAATCATTGGACTTGCTTAGTCCTTAGCTCCTAACTGCAATTTTTGGCTAATCTCACTCCAAGGCACCCACTTAAAATTTTGATTCTGGTCCGGCATTCGATTACGGCCATCTTGCACCACCATCATGCCTTGTGACCAAACCCCACTCCCAACCGCACTTGAGGTCACATCGAGTCCATCAGTTTCGGCGCTGCCGTCATAACCCTTACTTGCATTAATGCCAATTCGAAAGCGATCAACATAGGCATAAGGTGCGGTGCTGTTGTACAGCAAATAGCTATCATTGCCTTGGCTAGATACCACTAAATAGCCCGTTTCACTGTCAGCTTGATAAAGTGATATTCCCTCGATATCGGCCACCAACGGCCCGCCCACTTTAATGATCATCTTGCCGCTTAAGTTTGCTGACTTATCATCAAGATTATAGGCCCATATACCCGCATTTTCTTCACCGAGGAATAACTGTTTGTTAGCATCATCGGCGACACAACCCTCCGGTTGGCTGGGGACACTGAACTGTCGTACTTGCGTCGCTTTAAGATGATTATCTTGCCATTTTAGTTCGATTTGACTGACTAACCCTGACTTCTCATTGGCAAAAACATATAGCTCATCTTCACTGGGTTGATACAAACACAGGCCATAAATATCGCTCAGCGTGGTCGCTTGTTCCGGTAGCTGCGTAAGCACACCATGCTCATCGACATTAAAGATACTCAAGCTATTGCGATCACGATTGCTGGCAACGGCGATATCGCGGTACTCGCCGCCCAATAACACCCTTTGCCTAATGTCGATATTGTTGACCCGCCCCGCACCAATGGCCTGCTGTTGCTCACCTTGCATAGAAAAGCTCAACAACCCCCAACGTTTATTAGTCCCCAGTACACGGCTTTTTTCTGGTGTGGTTGGGTGAATCCATATCGCGGGGTCGTCCATGGTATCGCCCGCTCTATCAGAAATATCACTTTCTACTGCAGTTGGGATCTCTTTTATCAGCTCGTTTGAGGCCAGCACGACTTTAGTCGGTGGCTGCCATGGCGCTTGATAGAACTGAGCGTCGTCGTCCGAATAAGCCCAAAGCTGCTTGTCAGTCACGTACAGACTTTCGAGTGTTTGCAGCCCTTTGAAAGGCGCTGCGACTTTATCGCCCTTAGCATCAAAAATATGCCCGCTTTCATCCATCATCATTATCTGGCCAGCGTTAATGACTAAACCAGATAAGTCGTTATCGGGCATAGAGATAGCAAGCGCAGATTCTGCCGCAACATGCGGCGCTGCCGGATAACGCCATAAACCTTGATGATTATCGAGTACATATAACTGCTCATTATCATCGACGGCGCATTTCAATGCGCCCATCGATACTGACAAATTACGTACTAATTGTGGTTGCCATTGTCCATCAGACGACAGTAACCACTGCTCCACATGCCCTGCATCATCCCCTAACCACGCATAGAGATTCTTATCCGCTTGGCGTGGTTGCAAGCATAGCCACTCGACTTGAAATGAGCGTTTTGGCAGCAGTGACAAACGTTGAGTATTGCTTAGGCTCAAATTAATCCCTTGCACTTGATCTATCTCAGTGTCGTAAGTGAGTGCGATATCTTTATGCACTGCCAAATATTCAAACTGACCCGGTACAATGACTTTTAATAGCTGCTTATCTTCAATTACTAACCCTAGGCGCTCACTGGCAAATAGTGCTCGCTGATCCCACATCGCCATCTCACTTGCCCCGATAGGTCCCTGTAAAGCCGTTCTGACTTGCTGCGCTACGGGATTGGCCATCGCGGTTCCGAGCTGACAACTAAAAAGAGTGGCTGCTACTGTCGTTATTATGTTTTTGGTGTTAATCATGTGAACCTCTAACCTTAAAAGTTGATGAACTGGATACCTAGCTGGAATGTACGGCCATACTCTTCGTATTGGGCGTTATAACGGCTCTCTCGGGTATAGGCATAGAAAGGTTCATCGGTAATGTTTATCGCTTTAAAATAGACAGTGATCTCTTCTGTGATAAAGCTTTTGGCAACAAAGTCCCATTGGGTATGTGCATCTTGGTAGATATCAAAATCGGCATCATCCAACTCTGTGACCTCAACCAAATATTCAGACTTATAGGCTGCAGAAAGGCGCACACTCACATAGGGATTTTCATACCCAAAAGACGCGTTTGCGGTAAGTTCTGACTGACTAGGCAATGGAATGTCGCGTCCCTGTTCACCATCATCTTGCCAACTGATATGCGCAGTTGAATCACTCAAGGTTAGATTGCTGGTAAAGATAAGGCCGCGCCAGCCTTCAGGCATAAACCCAAACTCCTGCACATAAGCCAGCTCTAGCCCTAAAATATCCGCTTCGTCACCATTAACAAAGGTCTCTGCTTTGTCAAAATTTTGGTATTTACCATAGCCAGCTAAATCTGCTTCATAGATAAAATTGGTAATATCTTTGTAAAAGCCACCAGCAGAGATAACCCCGAGGCCGCCCATGTAGTACTCAATACTGAAATCCCAGTTCATGGCTTCTAATGCTTCTAGATCCGGGTTACCAAAGCTCGCTTCTAACTCATCGTCATCTTGCTCAATTAAGTAACCGGGTGCCAATTGACCAAATGTGGGACGTACAATCGTGTTAGTCCATGATGCACGCACTACCGTTTTATCACTCCACTTATAGTTAAGGTGGAAGCCAGGTAGCCAATGCTGATAATCACGGTCGGTGTTATTGGCAAAGAAATCATCTTTACTTTCATCAAAGCCAGAGCCTTGCGACTGCACAGCTGTGTGTTCAAAGCGCACACCCGCTAGTAGGCGGAGACTATCGATATCAATATGGCCCATAAGGTAAGCAGCGGTAATATCTTCGTCGATATTAAAGTCATTAATCCGCGATTCAATCTCATCTTTTGCAACGGTATCATTCATGCTATTAACCAAATCCCAAATGGGATCAGCAGCAATAGAGGGCCCAAATCGACCGAGATTATAATTAGGTTCTGCAGCTGAAAACTGACTCATAGCCAACTGTTCATCGCTAATACCTTGCTCGTCGAAATCCTCATAGATCCAAATATCTTCACGGTTTTCTTTAGCACGAGCACTGTACTTTGCACCAAACTTTAGCGCTACCGGCCTTTCTGCCACCCGCCATGTTTTACTTAAATCAAACTTAGTTGATGTGATGGTATCGACGGTGTTGGATTCTGCTATTTCGACTTTATCTAACTGGTACTCATCAGCGCTGTAGAACCCTTCAGATGCTGAGATTATTGGAACTGTGGGATCTTGGTAAGCAACATCATCGAATTCGCCTTCAAAGTCAGCTCCCCCTATATAACGTGGCTTATCCGCTTGTGCTCGGCTCCAACTCGTCTGGTAGTTAAGTGTCCATGTGTCGAACCTAGACTCACCCCCAAGCACGATTGAAATGATCGACTGATCTTCTTCTCGTGATTTCAACGAACGGGTCGCTTCTGCAGTATTAGGACTGTCCGGTAAGGTGCCATCATCCCATTTTATCTCGTTAGCATTACGGGTTTCGGTATCGACAAAGCCACTATACAACGTGCGTAAAAACAGGTCATTGTCATCATTGGGTCTGAAATCAAGGTTAGCGCCAAGCCCAACTCGCTCGCGATTGATTTGATAATCTCGCTGCTCAACCTCTTCTAACACTGCTGGGTCATCAAAGCTCCAGTTGCCACCGGTTTCAACATTATCAGAGCCAAAGTCGCGGTTATACCAACTCGCAGCAATGGCAACGCCGAGGTTTTCTTGAAAAATGTCGCTATAACTGCCCGCAAGTTTAGGATTAACACTTTCGGTCATCTCATCAAAACTGCCTTCAGCACTCACATTAAAGTAGGTATCGTCACGGTCAAAAGCCGATAGGCTTTTCACTTCAATGGCACCACCGAGAGAGTCGGCGTCCATATCAGGCGTTAGGGTTTTAGTTACCTCAACAGATTGCAACAAGTCAGATGGCACCACATCCAGCGCCACCGCGCGGCGGTCACTGTCTGGTGATGGTAAGCGCGTGCCATTCATCGATACCGCATTATAATCTGGTGCCATTCCGCGGATGCGAACAAAGCGGCCTTCACCCTGATCGCGCTCAATAGAGACGCCAGGAACTCGCTGTAAAGCCTCGCTAATATTGGTGTCGGGAAAGTTACCCAGCGCATCCGCACTCAATACGCTGACTAAGTTGTCAGCCGCTCGCTGGCGGTTTAAAGACTTACTCAATGCACCTCGTTGACCAACAACTTGAATATGCTCTACCCCCTGACCTTTCAGCTCAATTTGCTTATTGATCAGGCTAACTTCACCCACTTGGATCTGCGACCGGTAAGTGGTTCCTCCCAAATACTCCACGACTAAAGTGTATTGTCCCTTGGGTACCTCTTGGAAAAAAAAGCGACCATCACGACTCGACTCCTGCTTGAGGTTTAGCTCTTCAATACTGATGAGCGCTCCCTCCAGTGGCATTTTTGTCGCTTCATCTGTAATCGCACCTTCGACTTTTCCAGCCCATGAGGTTGATGGAAAAGCTAAGCTGGCGGCAAAAAGTGCAAGGTAGAGCGGTGATAGCGAACCGAGCTGCTTCATGTGGTTAAATTCCTATTTTAGTTTGCGTTATATGGGTTATTTGCAGGCAAATCTAAAATAGACTGATGACAATTGCGTGACGTCGATATTTGAATAGGGCAAAAAGGAGGATTTTTGAACTACTTTACCGGCAACTGAGCTTATTTGACTGCTAATTACAGTCGCGAACCTCGAGTAGGAGGCAAGTAATAAAACAAGAACATTGTACTTAAACCGCTGTATCTAAATGAAATACATTCAAACTAGTACATCTACAGTTGCCTACGAGTAGTCGCCATATTAAAAAAGTTCCCCCAGTGCTGAACATCCATTGAGCCAATTTGACGACTAAAAGGATCATAAAGTCGTCATGAAATAGCAGTACGTTAAACGCAATACTCAGCTCACGAACATACACAGCATGCATAAATTTGTTACCTCAAAGTTTACTCTAGGCATCCTCTTGCTTAGCGGCATATTGCTCAGCCTCTGTCTGTTACAGGCCGATACCAAAGTTAGCGGTAGTATTGATTGGCTTGATGTCGCGACAGAGGGTGCTTTGCTGCTGCTTGGGTTAAGTTGGCTTGCACTAGTGTTGCAAGCTCGTCCGGGAGGCAAAGTCACTCAACTGCTAATCTTCGGTTTACTAGGTTATAGCTTGGGCTGTTATATGGATCTGCTCGATGAGTTTTTTATTAACCACAGTCTGCCCTTTTGGTTCGCCTTTCTTGAAAAGCTACCAACCCCTATCGGCTTGCTTACACTAACGGGTGGCTTATGGCTGTGGCGCGAAGAACAGATCACCATTAATGAGCAGCTACGCACTCGAGAGCAGTTTTTTCGTCAGCACAAACTCGTAGATAGGGTGACTAAGATCTATGATGCCCGCGCAATACGTCACCAAATAGTACTCAACCGCAATAACGCAATAAGCTTGATCATGATTGATATCGACAATTTTTCTGAGATTAATCAACGCGACGGCTTCCACCAAGGTGATAAGTTACTCGCCAATATTGCCCAAATGCTCACTTGCCAACTGCGCTCCCAAGACCTCGTCTGCCGATTTGCTGGCGACCGTTTCATTATTTTACTACCTCACTGTTCAGCATCCTTCTCACAAGCGATGGCAGCAGAGCTGCAACTAGCAATCGCTCGGTTTGGTTGCCAAGCCAGTAGTGCCTATGTTCACTATGATCCACACACAGAGTCAGCCGCTGCCGATGCAGAGAACTTGATCAGTCAGATAAATAGAGAGATGGAACGCGTCAAACAAGCAAGATCTTGGCCTAAGGCGGTCTAGATGCAGTCCATTGCCTACGCTCAAGACAAATGTATTGATAGCCAACTGCTGATCACCAGTATCGTGGCGATATTTGAATATCGACAGCTCGATGTAAACCGCTTGCTCAAAGGAACAGGTATTTTCAGGCAAGATTTACAACTCATCGACCACAAGATTAGCCCCTTGCAACTCATGAGCTTAATCGACAATGCACTCGCCCTATGGCCAGGCGATGACTTGGCATTTTTACTCGGGCAGCAATGGCTACCGGTGCAAAGCGGTTCACTCACCAATGGGCTTTTTTGCTGCGATGGCCTAGCGCAAATGCAGAACTTTTGGCATCAATATCATTGGGCTAGTCAACCATGGCTGCAAGGGTGGCATTGGCGCACTGAAAACTTACAACACCTGCTACTGCAATTGGATATTGGTGCTCAGCGGCAGCAGCGTTTTTTTATTGAATTGACGCTTTCAAGTTTAGTATCAACCTATAAAAAGCTGAGCCATAACACATGGCAAGGCCACTTTTCACTGCCTTATACAGCGCCTAAGTTATTAGATCAATACTACAAATATTTGGGTGAAGACTTGTCATTTAATCAACCTATCTGCGTGATTAGCTACGACCCAGACATACACCAACATCCATTCGAACTGGCAAACTCACAAGGGCTTAAACTCGCCCGCCAACAAGTTAAACAGCAGAAGCAAGCAGCCCATTATCGAATAGGACTTCCCGCAGCCATCCGTTTATTGCTCATAAGGCGAAAAACTCGATCATACACACTGCCACAGATAGCGGAACAATTAAGCCTCAGCCCAGCCACGTTAAAGCGCCGACTCAAAGCGTATGACATTCGTTTTCAACAACTGCAAGATCAGGCCAATATGCAACAAGCTATCTTCCTACTCGCAATTTCTGGTGAGAATAATTTAACCGTTGCCAAGCAACTACAATTTGCCGACGGCAATAACTTTAGACGTTCATTTAAACGCTGGACAGGGCAACTCCCCAGCCAGTTCAAGTATTGGCTAAGCCAAGTTAGCCAGCCTTAACAAATAGCGAAACTCACCTAAACCATTAAGACTTGATGCAGCACTTATTAGAGGGCGCTATGACGCGCTGCAAACTTAACCTTTTAGTGACTTAGGTATACGACTATAATAAGGGAGAAATGCACAACAGTTAGGCATGAATGAATAATAATCTAGAGATTGTCACCCGTCTGCGTGAGCGCATTCCAACGTTCGAATGTGTGCCAGGTTGTCACGATTGTTGTGGACCGGTAACGACGTCTTCGGAAGAGATGTCGTGTCTGCCAGTGAAAACAGATGCTGAACATGACGCCGCATTAGAAGAGTGGAACTGCGTACATTTGGGCCCTAAAGGTTGCAAAGTTTACAAGCAACGACCGTTGATCTGCAGAGTGTTTGGCACAACATCGAATATGCCCTGCCCGAATGGTCGTAAACCAGAAGAGATGCTTGATACTGAAACAGAGGCTCAGGTCCATCACTACATTGCGAATACACGCCAAGTATTGGTGTAAGTGATCGCGCCCGTTATTATACTCCTCCTTTCAATATTCGCTGCATTAGCGCTCTAACTCACCGATATATATCACAGAGTGTAGCGCTAAAGTCACTTAGCTGGGCAATAACGGGGATTAAAGCATAGTCGACACCAGACTAGACCAAATACCATCCCCCTCAATGATGGCTCACCCACTAAGATAAACCAATCGAAAAGCACAACTTCATTAACGAAAGATAACGTTCAACATCAAGTTGATGAGACATAAGATGAAAGTGAAAGCCCATCAGATCCACCTGCGGCTTACCCGCTAGTGTGGGTATATCTCTAATCATGGCAATAGCCGTATCAAGCTCGCAGGCATCAATACCAAAAGGGCTTGGCTTACCGCCCATTGTTAGCCGCGTTTCAGCGATCCCTTCCTTTCCTAATAAATAGCTCAATCAATAACCGCGACATAGAAACACTTAAAACAACAAGTGTAAATAATTATCACTACAGTTTAATGTTTTGATGGAAATAACTTACACCCAGACAAATAACCATGCAAAATACTGATTTACATAGATATAAAATGTAAAGAATCATAATAAAAAATCAAAAATCTAGTTCATATAAACAAATAACTTGACCCCCACCGCCAAATGAGAACAATTAGCGTCCTCATTTGTGTTTAAGGGGGAGTACAATGCCATTCTCCAATGCGCTGAAATCAAAGCTTGCGAAACAAGATATTATCTATGGGATCTTAAACTCAGTCCCCTCTCCTGTTATTTGTGAAATGTTTGCTTATGCGGGTTTTGATTTTGCGGTTATCGATACCGAACACGTACTTATTTCGGATGAGACACTGGCACATTGCATTCGTGCAGCAGACTGCTCTGGACTGACTCTTTTGGTGAGAGTTCCTGATGATGATCCACTAACTATCGCTAAAGTCTTAGATGCTGGCGCAGCGGGCATTGTGGTATCACGAGTGTCGAGCCTAGAGATGGCTAAAAATGCCATTAAAGCCAGTAAATACCCACCCATTGGCACACGTGGGATCACGGGTGGCCGTAATACGGGTTTCGGTACGCTAGCGTTACAAAACTATATCGACCAGGCCAACGATGAAACCTTAGTCTGCCTTATGATCGAAGACGCAGCCGGTATGGCATCACTACCTGAAATCGTAGCTTTAGATCATGTCGATATGATTCTGGAGGGCGCATTAGATCTGAGCCTATCGCTGGGCTATGGCACTCAAGTGAATCACCCCACCGTTCAAGCACAAATTCATAAAATGGCGCAAATTTGCCGTGACAATAATATCGCTTTCTGCGCAATTCCAAGAACACCTGAACAGCAAGTTAGCAGGCATCAAAAAGGCACTCAGGCATTTTTGCTAGGCGAAGATCGGGGAATGATTTTTAAACATTTTAAACAACAGCTCGAAGCACTTAAAAATACCAAATAAATCGTAGGGACACATATGTTAAACCGCAACAAAATATTCAACTTGAGCACGATTGCAGTGGCGATTTCAAGCAGTTTTTACTGCTCAGCAGTCTTTGCTGAAACACCTAAAACAGAGCAAAAACCAGAAATCATTATCGTCACGGGTAGTTTACTTGGTGACTCTGAAGTCGCGGATCTAAAAACGTATACCGGTAACCGCTCTATTATTACTTCTGAGCAATTAGAACGCACAGCGGTGAGATCAATTGATACTGCATTACAGCAAGTACCAGGACTAAAAGTTAAAGATGAAAGTGGCACTGGTGTGCTACCCAATATTTCAGTGCGTGGCTTAGATAGCAGCCGTAGCGGCTATGCACAGATCTTACTCGATGGCATTCCAATGACGCTCGCTCCCTACGGTCATACAGGTCAATCGCTGTTCCCTGCAACCCTATTTATGATTGATAGAATCGATGTGGCTCGCGGTGGCGCTTCTATTCAATATGGCCCTAATAATGTCGGTGGCGTTATTAACCTAGTCTCAAAACCTATCTCAACCGATTGGGAAACGAGCCTCAATGAACGCATTACATTTTTTGGTGATAGCCGCAATTTGTATGATACCAATATCAGCACCGGTGGAGCCGTTAATGATGACTTCTCTATGCGCTTGGATGGCAACTTTATCAAAGGCGAGTCTTTTAGAGATCACTCCGATACTGACGTTACCAACGTAATGCTAAAAACAGTGTGGAATATCGATGAACAGAACAGCCTTGATGCCACACTGCAATACTACGATGCCTTCTCAGAGCTTCCCGGCGCGCTAAACTCAGCGGCTTATGATGCGGATCGTAGCCAATCGCTGCGGCCTAATGATGAATTTGAAGCCGACACTAAGCGAGTCTCTCTTAACTATAATCATGTGCTTGATGACTCTAAAACCATTGACTACGGTGAGCTAGATTTAACCGTATTTGGCAATAAAAGTAAGCGTAACTTCCAGTGGGATTTTTATAACAAAAATAGTGATACTGACGGTAACTTAGGTTCACATTGGGCTGATACCACCCAAGAAGCAACGCATTTGCGTAACTCACCGCGTGAATTTGCAGTTTTTGGTATTGAACCTAAGGCTAGCTTGCTGCTCGATGGCGATATTTCTCAGCACATTATTGCTGGCGTTCGTTATGTAAACGAAGACATTAGCTATCAGTTGAATCAAATCGACAAGTCGACTCAAGTTGCTGTTCGCCCCCGAGACTGGCAGATGGACACCAATGCCATGGCCTATTACATCAGCGACAAAATAGGCTTCCTTGACGATAGATTATCGGTGACACCGGGGATCCGCTTTGAAGATGTACGCATGACGTTTACTAACGTGGGCCAAGACTATAGCCAAGACAACCATGTGCAAGAATGGCTTCCGGGTATCACCGTTGGCTATGAGTTTACTGATAGTTGGTTTGGTTATGCTAATGCGCAGCGTTCATTGCGCACACCACAAATCTCTCAACTTTGGCCAAAAGGGCAAACATTGGAGTCAGAGTTATCGTGGAACTATGAGGCAGGTGTTCGCTTTACTCCAACTGAGCGCAGCAACTTGAATTTAGCGGTCTATCGTATCGACTTTAAAAACAAAGCCGAGTACAGCAGAGATATCAGCATGTTCGTCAATATCGGTAAAACTCAAAACCAAGGTGTTGAGCTAGAGGGCACATACTCGCCAATGTCTTTGCCAGACCTGACATTAACCGGTGCATATAACTACTTGGATACCGAACAACTCGAGGGGCAATATGCAGGCAACCAACTACCTTTCGCTTCAAAGCATCAACTTTCAGCCAGTGCTCTCTATAGCATCAAGGATATAGATTTAGGATTGTTGGCATTCTACTACAGCGAATCATTTGCAGATCTAGCCAATAGCGTTGACGAAAATATCTCTGGCACCGCGGGTGAAATACCTGAATATACCGTGGTTAACTTCAATATTGGTACTGAGCTTTTTAAGCAAAATAATAGTGGTTTAAAGCTAGGTTTATCAGTCAACAACCTATTTGATAATGAGTACTTCTTCCGAGGATTAGATGTATCGCCGGCAGGAAAAGTCCCCGCGCCAGGTCGCTCATTTAGTCTAGACATTGGCTATACTTTCTAAACTGGTGTTAATGCACTAGCTAAAAAGGCCTCCAATTTACATTGGAGGCCTTTCTAATCTAATATATTTACGGGTTTGTGCAGTGACAATAGAGTTGGCCCGTAAGAAAGAAATGAGACAATAAAGTTTGCCCGTAGTGGCGAGTAATATACTCTGGTGCGGTTTCCAGCATATTTCACAGTACAGGGAACAGGCTAAACGTTAACTCTATTAGTACAAGTGCTCAAGGTATACAAACTAAGGCATCGACCTCAAGCCGATTACAAAAAATTCAATCTCTGAATCACTTAAAATATAGAACGGCAGACAGTTAAGTTGCGATTCAGTATCAAGTGCTACTTTAACCAGACCTGAATAGGCTGACTAAAATGTATCTATGACCGAACTAACTAAAATGGAGCGTAAAAAAGAGCTCTCCAGACTTAGGAAGCAATACCCACTAGTAGTAAAATACATCTAAAGGAACATGCCTCCGAACACTAACAGTGACCTCTCATTGATAAAGTTAAATAATATACAATATCAAGCACGATGGCGTAGAGTCAGTAGTGAAGTAAATACTTATGCTAATGAAATTAATACCTTCTGCACTATTAACAATAGTCGTTTAAATTTACTAAATATAAAATTATCTAGTGCAGTGAGTTTGTGTAAGCCTAACTCTCCACGTTATCCAATTCGCGTCCAGCTCTGTTTTGCATTAGAACTCTTAGAACAAATAGCTACACAGGCAAGTATTACAAAACACAAAATGTCGACATAACCATACCCACATGTCGATATCATCAACATTTCTAATTATTCAAGCCATTAAACAAACTCAGCTTCACTCTCACCAACCTCAGGAAGCAACATCCTAAAGATTTTCATAGACGACGGAGAAAGGAAAAACTCGTGTTGTTTGCAATAATAACCAAAAAATATCAACTGATGGCCTACGAGCTTGCAGCATATAGGAAATCTCAACTCTTTATTATTACTTAAGTGAGCCAATTGAGATTCTGACCCGAGCTTTGCAGCACCGTAACAGATTAAGGCCATAAGATCGTCCAATCTTACTTGATGGATATCTTTGCTCAGTTCATGTCTAACTGTCGTGGATAACTGCGCCACATTAACCTTGATTGCGGCGATGACATGAGCAACTAGCTCATCATATTTCTGAGAGGTTAAATCAAGTGGGTAGTACCGCCACTTTGTTCCAGGTCGATAGGCACAAAAAGAGACGCACAGTTGCTCTCTAGCCAAACCTAGCCCCTCTGCCGCTATGTAATCTTTTGACTTAAGCGCTAACTTTATCTGTTCAATATCATCGGCATTCACTTTGTAATTGATAGATAAACGAATATGGATGACACTAACTGGCTCAATAAGGTAAATCTCGCCCCAATGAGTCACTTGAATATCGAACTTCTGCGCTTTTAATTGCTTAAACAGCGCTTTCACAAAGACTTGCACCTCAGAATACTGTTCTTTTAAAACGTCGATGCCACCAACTTGCCTTCGGTGAAACGGAAGAATTGCTCTGAGCTTCCTCGCCTTTCTGAGGTATTGCAGCTTGCTTTCAATATTCATGCTGCAATACCTCTAACCTGAAGCTTTCAACTCGCTTTCCTACTCCTCCCTTCTGAGTGATGTTCTTGCCGCGAATAGATAACCAACCATCAGAGTAACTTGCAGACTCGACCACCAGCTGGAGCTTCTTACCACGTGTAGCCACATCCGATGACACCCAGTCTCCGCTTTGTACCTTCAAACATTGGTAAAGCAGCTTCATGTTGAGTGCCTCTATTTCTTGCTCTAGTTGTTCAACAACCAGGGTGAAACTGTCGACCTCTTTCCTGAGTAAATCCAGATATGTATCTAAATCAACATTAATGACCACCGACACCTCATCTAATTCACTAATTGATCTAGAAAGCCTATCAAGCGCATAAGATTGTTCGAGCCGACGCTCAAGTTCAGCATCTTTAGCTTCTATTTCCGCAATGATACTTTTTACCGACGGACTAACATCGACCACGGGATCAACGTGCTTGAACTGGCCTGGATTTAAGAGCAACTCCACTATCAGTATTTTAGTTGTTTGGAAGTGAGGCTCATCAAACGGCGGAAGAAAACCTGTAAGGAACACCGCCTTTTCAGTCACGTTAATGAAGCTCTTCACTTCGTGATGATAGCGTTGGCTTAACTCATAAAACCAACGCGCCTCTGGTAGGCATTGAGTAATTTGATGAAAGCCCTCTTCAATCAACCGTTCCCTCAAGCTCAGCACCTGAGACACTAATTCATCATGGAATGCACAATGACAAAACAGCGGCTGTACACGCCCCGCGTGATACATGCCATAATACGTTTCAACAAAGAGCGGTTTCACCTTCAAACAATAAACCCGCTTTTTAAATGTTCTATACACCATGACTCACCTTAATTTAATCAACTGTTCCCCGTCCCTGAAATAGCACTAATATAAATATCTTCTGTTCTAGTGCTTTACCTATCTTTACAGCATTATAGATTATGCTATTTCCTCCCAGAGCCTTTTAAATGTGCCAGTTATAGTTCATCATTTTACTTGTTCTCTCCGATCCAAAAATAGAGTATTCACTCACTTGCGATTCGCAAGTTATCCCTTTAAATCAACAGTTAACAAATTTGACATATCAACATTCACAGACTAAATTTGCAACTTATTTGTCGTTACATTGAGTAGCTGAAATGAAGCAACGAACACACAAACCGAATAGTGGATGGCTTGCGGTAAAAGTAACCAACTCTAGAAAAGAAAAGTCTTATAGGATTTTTGCGACTTGGTGCGGTGCATTTCACGAGCCGGAGAAATGGCGTTTAAGCTCTGGTTCTGATGAAATCGATTACTCGATTGATGAATGTGGAAACTATGTTTGGCCACAGCACACATCCACCTATGTCTTAGAACCTCGCTTAGAAGGGGCCCTAACTTTATTTTCAAAATCTGTTTGGCGTAAACTAGAAGAAAATGCTACGAATGAAAGTTGTATTATAGAAATTGTAAACATTAACAATGAAGCCGCCTCTCACTAACAATTTACGCGCGAGGTTTTTAATTATATGAATATATTATTTTTGTGTACTTCAAACATCAACCGTTCAAAAACAGCCGAACATTACTTTTCAATAAAGTATCCCTATCACAGCATTGGCTCAGCAGGTTTAAGTAAGAAGTATTGCAGCAAACATAAATCAAAGCTCTGCACTGAAGATATGCTTGAACAAGCAGACTGGATATATGTGATGGAATCGCTACACCTACTTCGCATCCAGCATTACACGCAAAACAAATATACAGCAAAAATAATCAATCTGGACATCGAAGATATTTATTCCTATATGCAGAAAGAGCTCATTGAAACACTAAAAATGAAAGTAAACTTGGACGATATTTCAAAGAAAGTCATATACATTGATATGGATGATACTTTATGTGATTACTCTGGCGCTCACCTATCTGCAAAACGATTGAGGCCTCATATTAAGTTCCCACAAAGCGAACCTGGCTTTTTTCATGAACTTTTACCAATACCAAATGCAGTAAAAGTTATGAATCTTCTTTTGCAATCAATTAATTACGACCCGTTTATCCTAACAGCTCCATCAGTAATGAACCCTCTTTGCTATACTGAAAAGCGAACTTGGGTGGAACAATACCTTGGTATGGACTACGTGAATAGGTTAATTATTTCTCCAAGAAAAGAGCTGTTAATAGGAGATTTCTTGATAGACGACTACACACATGGGAAAGGGCAAGAATTTTTTAAAGGGGAAATTCTCCACTTTGGAAGCGATGACATTCCTGATTGGTCAGCAATTAAAAGCAAATTAGATTTATAGAACAGTCCTCATTGTCAGCAGCTAAGATAGATGCCTAAAGGCTATGCAGATCATAATTATATGAACTCTCTTTTAAATTCCAAAAATCATCAACAACACTGTACTCACCTGAATAGATCAAGCTAGGTGACTCAAAATACCATGCTGTAGAGTTTTCCTGTGCTGTATCACAGTAGTTTTTTATATCGCCTCTACATTGATAAATAGAAGAAAACATCGCAATATTATCTGATAAGCCACACACCTTATTCGAATGAGTACATGTTAGGCAGTTTCTTATTTTAGGAACGAGCATCCACTCGGAGCATGAAGCACTTTGCTCAACACCATTAAATACCTCCAACTCCTCATATAACTCATCAAGAGCCTCAATAACAGGAAAGTACTTAAACCTATACAACTTATTGATAATACGATTGATTACATAAGCATTAGCTTCTTTATAGGCTCTTGATGCATAAAATAGCTCCTTGTATGCTGAAAACATATATCTATCGAGTTTTTCATCATAGAAGGGGCTCTTCGAATTGTAACCCTTAATAATATGGCATAGCTTTCGATGTATAAGTCGGAACAAACAAGGTGAAATAGGCCTATGAAATATCCCCGTCAGAAGACTATTACCCCTTAGAGTATCCTTAGCTGGGTATTGAAGCGCTGTATTAGGAATTCTCCCTTGCAATATTTCACTAATCGAAATAATAGTTTTCCGAGCAGATGCCATAGGTAGGTAATAGATAGGCACATTGTGAACTTTGCACATCTCTCCATTACTCCATTCTTCTTTAAAGCACCCAAAGCCATATGAAAAAATACTCTCAGCGATGCAGAGGTTACAAAAAGAGACTTTTTTATAACAACGCTTAAAGTTTGAAAACTGCTGCATCGAGCTAGCATTAGTTTGATTTTTAAAAACATACTTAAACAGCTCAAGGTAATAAAATGGGTTATGAAAAAAATCTAACTGCACAACCGCAGCATAATTACTCTTGATCATTGAAAGCAATAGCTTTTCCTTATCATGAACAAAGTAATCTTTTTGAATGTCGTCTAACTCTACATGAGTCACCCACATTCCATCCCTAGAAATAAGTGAAGAAAAATTAGTACCACCATTCAGAAATTCACGCCTAAAGATATAGCTTTGTAACGACTCATCACTCGGAGGCAACATTACTATTCAACTTTTATAAACGTAACTTCAAACTGCTTACAAGAGCGGTGTTTCTGTAATCTTGTTGATAAGCTAAAAGCATCATTTACATCATATTGCTGAAAAATGTCTAAGCCACGGTCTAAGGAAACCTTCCAACCAGTATCGGTTATTATATGCCTAGCGTGTTGACTACCTGATGTATCAAATGAGTACGCGAATTTGATACCCACTGCAAACATAGAGCTTTGAATTTTATCAAAGTGCTCTCGTTGCTGTTCGCCTTTAAACTCATCCTCAACAGTAACTAAACTGACAACAACCTCATCCTCCTCAGCTTTTTGCTTAACGATAGTCTCAAGCAACTCCATCAAGTTTTTTGCTTGATAGAAAATACGAATATAGGGATCAGTTATCGTAATGAGCTTCGCACCTTTCAAGTAAGGCCCAAATAAGGAGTCATAACTAACTCCTCGTTGGTTCTCTGAAAATGTTAGATGTTGCTCTTTTAAAGCTGCCTCATCATTAACCGTAGCTGAGGGCTCATCTGTATTAGGTTGTGCTTTATTCGGTGATTCTTGTGAAGAGATAACTTCAGGCTCTGGCATCCCTATATCTGTTACATCTCCTACCGTTTTGTTGAAGTAGTTAGGGTATTGCAGCTCTTCAAGAGTTTGAACAGGTGTCTCTTTGTTTGCTTTATCAGTGTAAGCAAAGTTAACATCAGCATAAGTGCTATCAATTCTAAACAACTGATCTTTTACCCGCTTTCTACCTTCCATCGAAAACTTTAAGATCTCTTCAATTTCTTCTTCAGAAGCGCCCCCTTGCGGGAATAATATCTTCATTAAGCCTGAAAAGGTTTTATGAATCGCATCCCTATCACGAGTCGATATCTGCGGTGATATTTTAAAGTATTCGCTATAGTGATCGGAATAATCTTGGTTCCTTAAATGACGAAGCACCTCAGCAAGGTAATCAACCACAAACCCATAGCTACTTGAGAACATTTCACCACGAATAATATCTATTTCCCAGCCCGGAATGTAAAAATGAAGGCGATCTAAAAAGGCTGAATCATAGAATTTCTCAGGCAATGCGTCGAATAGGTCTGAGTGCTTCAACATATAGGGCACGCTGTGTTCGGTATTACCAATAAATGCCATCGACGCATCTGCACCTAACATTTCAACACCACGAGAAAAAGACTTGTTCGCCATATAGTTTTTCATGATATCGACTAAAGCTTTATCTACTTTCTTTTGTTTTCCTGCAAATTCATCAAATGCAACAGTATCCCAGTAACCGACTAAGCCTAACTTCCCACTAGAGTTATTCACGAATAGTTTGGGAACTGTTACTTCACCACCAGATATTAAAATACCGTGAGGCGAAAACTCAGAGAAAATATGCGATTTACCAGTACCTTTAGGGCCTAGTTCTATTAAGTTGAAATTACGCTCACAAAAAGGGATTAAGCGCACTAACTGCATCAGTTTGCTTCTGCGACCAAAAAACTCTGGGTTGAAGCCAATGCTCTGCACCAGTACATCAATCCACTCATCAAGACTAAACTTACTACGAGCGCCGATATAACGGTCATAATCCAAATGAGACATTTGAATTGGTTTGATGGTGCTCAGAATCCAAGGGCTAGCATCTTTATCTTCAGTATGATCATACTCTACGTCTGCAATAACCCAGACACCACCGACCAATAGCTTGGGATGCTTTTTTACTGTTCCAGAGTCAATCAGAACTTTTTTAATACCAAGATTTGAGAACTCTGTTTCATAGACATCTTTTTTGTCATTTAAAGAGACACTTACCTTATCAATGACTTTATGACGACCCTTTTCACGAATGGTAGAACGAATTAACCCAGCTTCATTACGGTGAACATAATGTTTAGCTAAAATTTCCTTAACTGTTTGGATGCCGGACTCAATACTTGCTTCGTCGCTAGTTGCACAATACTGCCCAAGTAAGTATTCCAAAACATATGAAGGAACAATTGCATTGCCTTTTACGGTCTTAACCAGATCCTTTCTTACAACAAGGCCAGCAAATTCACTACAAATTTTTTGATTGAGTTCGTTCATTTGTTTACCCATATGTTAAGTATGCCAAAGTCCATTTCAGCTTTTTCCGTTTCTATATTCATCAGATTAAAAATCAAAATCAGATGTGAAAGATCGACGAATGGTATAGCGCAATTGTTTGTAATCTTGGAACTGGTTAGTTCCAATCACAGGCTCAACTAGCTTTAATATAACCTCTTCATTATTCGCAGAGTCTGCTTCTTGGTTGAGTAAGAAGCGTAACTTCATCTCACGTTCACGTGGATGCTCAGAAGTCAGGTCTAGCTCAACAGTATGGCTATCTGAGATCAATGTGCCTGATTCTGCATAGATGCCTAAACGTAATGTTCTCGCATGAGTCTTATCAGTAACGGCTTCTGCTTGATATAGCGTAACTGATATCTGACCACTGGTAATAACACTAGAGCCACTTCTAAGCACATCAACATCCACCATTTTAGTATCACTCGAACGTTTCTTATTGATGCTAATAACTGGAACGATTACTTCCTGGAGTGAAGCTCCTCCATGCACAAATCGACTTCCTGAGCCACTTAATCGCAAACGCTGTATACCTTTTGGTACCACAGCATGAACATCACCGCTTACACCCAGTTCGTTGCTACTAAATACTTTTAGTGACTTCCCGCATGACAAGCCTTTACCTAGTACAAATCGTCTATCGTTATATAAAATGTCACCTTCAATATCTTTGGCCAAATAGTCACTCTCATCTAGAGTACTATTTTGATAGATAAATCCATGATCCGCAGTGATCAAAATATTACTGGCATTACCATTAGTCAGCTTTTTAACAAGCTTCGTTAAATCATCAAAAGTCTTCTCGGCAGCTTCAAACGCTTCCCCTTCAGACTGCATTTTGTCACCGGTATGGTCAATGCGATTATGATAAACATACAAAACATCATTAGCTTTCACTAATTCTCTTGTATTAGCCTGATTCATTTCAATGAGGTCTTTAGCTAGAACTGCACTCGCTCTTTCACCGTGAATAGTTTTTAATATTTTATTTCTACTATCTTTACCTTGTGTAGAAAGCCCCCCCATCAACACAGTACCTGTTTTATTGTCAGCTAACTGTAGCGGGTAATCTTTAGATTGAGGTAGTAGCGATGCCATTCCAAGTTGTGTATAGCTTGGCATTGCGGATAAAGCATGGTTAAGGCTCGCTTCATAGCGATCTTCCTGCCTTATCCTACTAACCATCTCTTCACCAGCTTCATAGCGGAAGGCATCAGATATGATCACGCAAACTTTTTTCTTCTTTGCTAAATATTGACCTACTACATAATTTTCGAAAAACTTGTTTTGAGGGGCCACATCCGCCACTTGCCAAGAGCCCATAGCATCAACATGATGCTGCCATGCATTTGTAAGTGGCTGTACAAAGCTATTAACATATAGGTTTTCGATCTGCTCGGTTAATATACAAAGCAAGGTGTGCTGAGACGAAACCTTAAGTGCGTAAACATACTGGCGATAGAGCTGATCAAGTTTAAACCACTGGCTCGTATATCTGTGTACGGCTTGAGTCGCGCTTGGCATATCAAGTTTAACAACATCCAACAGCGCAAAAAACTGGCTAGCAACGTCAACCGCACTGTATAGCAGTCTATACTCGCTATACCAATGCCCATGTCGTCGCTGGCGACACCAAAGGGCAACCTCGCCTTGAGATAGAGTTCGCTCGGCTACCCCGTGAACAAGCTCATGAATAACTTTTCTATCTATTACACTGAAATAATCTAAATCTAAAACTTCCCTGAGCGATCTATGTTGTAAATCACTCTCGATATCCATAAAGTTGGAACACTGCTCAGAAAGCCATTCAAATGTCCGCTGATGGGCCCGGCTATCCTTCCAACGCTTGAAAAACACCAAAGCGTTATTTGTCATATTATGCTTTTGAGAAGCGTCTGAACCTATTCTCGTTCCTTGTAGCCCTGTTGAAAGTTCAGCTAAATAGCAAAACTTAAATAACTCAAGAACAAAATCCTTAACTGATGGACTATCAGTCTGATAACCATAACTATTAGTTACCTGTTGCCATAAAAATTGTTGAAGATTACAACGTTCAATAAACGAATATAGTTTGCCAACTGCCATATCAGCCATCAATAACTCTAAAATGACATCTAATCTAGTATCACCTTTTTGCTTCAAACCGACTGAAATCGCCAACATTTTGAGCCTAGCACGGCTAAGGGTGTCATCGGGTTCAAGTAAGCCCTTCAATGTTTGCTTTCTTGATTCGGCTTCTGAAAGCGCGTCTTGCTCTTTCCCTTGAGGTTCGAAAAATGCCGTATGGCTCTCTATCAACTCGGAAAACTCACTCGGCAACTCAAGCTCACTTAGCCAAATAGCCACTTGATCAGTTCTAAAAGTGACATTTGCAAGCTCTACGTCATATAGCCAGTTATTGAGCGGCTCAGGTTGATTCCCCTCTTTGTACAACAAAAAGTTTGTTTTCGGCGCACCACGTAACAGTCTATGTTTTATAGAAAATTCATTATTATCAATTTCAATTTTTTCAATATTTTCTAGCTCTAAGGATTCATAATCGGCACGAAGCTCTTGCTTGTCATCATACCAAAAAACAATTCTGTGCTTAGCAAACAGGCGCTTGAGCGCAACAGAAATTCTAGATGTCATGCTACTTCCTCATCAACGACTTCTTCATCAAGATCATCATCAATACTTTCTAGGCTTAATACATCAGTCATAAAGACCCTATCTTGCAACCTAATTTTTAGCGCAGCCCTTCGAGCTGCGTAGAATGCCTTAAACTCAGAAAAAGACAAACTCACAGTCTCATCTAAAAGCAGGCTATTTTTCGTTAGAGTGACCCCAGAAGCCTCTATCCACTCTTCTAGCGGCATAGCCTTTTTAGACATATTCTGCGAGTCATTCAACAGATGTAAGTTTGCAATGCTGTTCCAATGTTTTGAGTCTGTATAAAAAGCCATGGTTTCTTCATTTTCTGATAAAAAGTCGACCTTTTTTAATTCTTTTTTATTGAATGCCTTACTGGGGTGCAGGTGATCAATATGAAATATTTCTGTGGGGTTCATCTCAGGAAATAATAGATGTAACAAAGCTCGGCATCGCCCCTCACCATATTGAATGTCCAAAAGACTCTCAATGTATTCAGCATTAAATCTGAGGTCTTTATTGGAAGCTTTATACCTGTCAATTATCTGTTCAAGTGGAAACAGCGGCTCGTCATTGAACTCTTTCAATACGTCCCTCATACCAGAGAGCATTGTATCGGAGTTGCCACCGAAAACTCCTTTTATCAATGCCATATAAAACCACTGGCTAATCACTTTTCGTTGCTCAAACTCTTTAGATAGATTATTTATCCGACGAAATAAAGCCTCTCCATCAGACTCTTTCGTATACAGGTAGTAGCAAATAGGGATAACCGCATTCTTAGAGGTTAAGGACTGGGGGTTGATACCAAAGCGGCGAATAGCTTTAAAGGTTTCTTTTATACAGTGCTTAATTGCTTCCCATTGGCTCTGAATTGCCTCAACTTGCTCTGCTTTAAAGTTCTTCACCTTAAATTTCACATCTGATTCAGTGAGCATCAGGCAGGTTTTAAGGATCCAGTCCCTCCCTACGTAAAAGCCCATCTCGGCACTTTGATTAATCTCCTTTACTAAGGTATCAATCTCCTTACGGAAGTCACCATTCCAGTTAGCAACGGCAATCGACATCAACAGATCGGAGAAATCGAGCTTGGTGCCACCACTATTTGTTCTGATAAACACATCCAAAACATGATCAATCTTCTGCTCTTTTTCATTAAAATAGTGAATGAGCTTCTGACTGCGTATAGCTGAATAAAGCTTTAGCAGTGTCTTGCGAGCAAACGTGTTCTCTTGCAAGTTATGCTTTGAAACATAGGGCAAAACGACATTCATTAACACATCATCAGATTCACTAAAACACGCCTCCCGTAAGATGTTGTGTAGGCAATACCAGTGATGATCACCTCTAGACTCTTCAAACTGTTTGTCAGTTAAAAAGCGAAAGTTATACTGCATCATTGACTCATTATCATCCGATTCAATCGGCATTAATAAATCTAGGTACAGTTTACGTGGTGGTAGCACTGTATCGTCCTGCGCATTAGGCCACCAAACTCTAGGTTGCTTATAAGCATAGGTACTGCACAAACCAATATATAGTGATGTGAGCCGCTGCTGCCCGTCAATCACTGCCTGGAAGTTCTTAAAACTAGCATCAGTAGGTACGTGCGGGTTCTCTTCGTTAAAACGCTGACAATAGCCCTCTATAAATTTATAAAACTTATAGTTGTTCTTAATTTTACCTTCTTTAACTTCCCACATCATAAAGCTGTTGATGGGGTAGCCACGCATTAACGAGTCAAACAACACACATATCTGGTGGCTACTCCAGACAAATTTACGTTGAATAGCAGGCAAGAGAAAATCGTTACTGCGGATTTTCTCTACTGCCTCAATAATACTGATCGCTTTTTCGTAATCACCTGCCATGGCTATCCCTTAAGACAATCCTGTCACTTTTTTAAGTGCTTTACCAAATAACGGGTAGTTATGCTTCACCCCGTCATCCAGATCGATCTCTGGTGACTTACCAGCTAACGGATAAAGAGTGTCATGCTCATAGTCGTTAATTTCATCCAGCACCTTGTTGACTTTCTGGATGGCTTTTATCGCTTTAGTCTTCTCACCTTGTGAGGCTGAAGCACTGATCTCTATTTGTTCATAGCTCTCTTTACGAGCCTGTAGCTTGGTGCGGAATTCACGCAGGTAATCGTTCAGCACCACACTTACTGTATCTGGACGGTAGCGGTGCATATAGATCAACGCATTGAACGAGCCCTTCGGACTGGAGAACATCCAATAGATAGGCCGCTTTTTGTAGCGTTTAATATGATCGGTATAGAAGTCCTTCAGGAAGAACTTCTTGATGTCTTTACCTATAGCCCCTTCGATGAAAGTCAGGTTTTCGGTAAAGTGCTCTTCACCAAATGTGGCTGTGAGGAACAACTTAAAGCATTCTGCTATATCATCCTCAAACCAGTCACCGTCGAAGTCGATAAGCGGGATTACGTTATCCTTATCCGGCATAATGGATGCGTGGGGGACTTGTTTTAAGTAATCTTCAAGAGTAGCGCCTTGATTGGCTAGGATGAGCCCCTTTTTATTCAGTGAATACCTTCCAAACATGCAGCCTACAGAATATGCTATAAAATCAATAACTACATCACGTTTTAGTTGGACCTCTCTATCTTTATAGTTAGCTAGGTTTAAATAGCGATATGAAGGGTTTATGCTCAACGTTATTTCTTCTTCAGGTATATCAAATTCAAGCTCTTTAGTAAGGCCATATTCCTCAACGAATAATTTATTATTTTGCTTCTCCAAAAAATGAGTACGCTTCACTATATCATTCCAATTATTTCGTAATTTGGTGTAAGCTTGTTCCAATAATGTTGTATAACTCCCTTGCGAAGCTAAGCAATTGACTTTGAAATCCCAAGAGGTTTCATAGTTATCCCAATCACGCTTATGGATTTCAATAAGCTCTTCAGGAGCAGATACATTCCCTTTAAGAGCATCTAGATATGGTAGAGCAGAAACATGACCAACTTCTACATTGAGAGACATACTTAACGACTCTTTTAAATAGCCTGCAACTTTTGAATTAAAAAATGCAATTAACTCCTTAATATCTACCTTAGTAGAAAAGCCGGACGAGCCACCAGTTCCAAATATTGAGCCCGGAATAGAGTAACGAACAGCAAAAAATGAAGAAGCTATACTTGACCAATTCAACCCTTCGTTGAAGTAGTATTTCTTAGCCCTTAAAGGAGCGCCGTTGTAGTCCATAGGCAGGGAGTTGTATTCATGAATATCCTGTCCATCATTTTCCCAGTTAACTAAAAGATCATAGTTCCCATACCACTTTCTTCCTTCTCCACCTTTAATAAAAGGAAACCATTTGTAGTCACTAGCTTCTTCCTTATTATGCATTGGTAGAGTAGTTATATTCGTTTTCTTAAGTGAGACTTCATGCCAAGATCTAACAAATAAGTCATTATTACATGTTGCCAACCCTTGCTTGTAGTCGGAAATACTCCCAACTTTTGAACACCCACTAAACAGATTTCTAACAGTTCCCGAAATCCAGTAAGAAAGTGGGGTTCCTGGAACTTTAACAAAATCATTGTTAGCAGCAAAAAACAAATCTGCCCCCTGGCTATTGGCTTTTAACTTCATGAAATGTTCAATTTTTTCTTTTTCAGATTTCCCTGAAACTAGACGAAAATAGGAACCTTTTTTTTCAGATGCTTTTGAGTTCACAGCAACAAATGCGGTTGTAGAGACAACCTCCCCCCCAATGCTATCAAAGGCTCTTGTTCCGAGGTGCAACATACTATCAATATGTTTTGTAGTAAGGATTTTTTCCCGTAATCGTTCAAATGAAGAAAGAAACATCCAATTTTGCATTGTTATAGAAGCTGAGAAGCCGCCAAACACTAGCAAGTACAAATTTCTTTCAATGAAAGCTGAGTAAAGATCAGCCTTACTGGATGGGTAGTTCCCTTTCAACCAGCTCGATAAACGGCCATTCATTCCTTTTACTCCCATATAAGGAGGGTTCGCTATTACTACATGATACTTCGGAGCTAAATAATCGGCTTGCACCAATACCTTCAAAACAGACTCATGGGTATCTGCCAAGAAAAACTCACCCGAGATATCTTTAGCCTCTAAAGTTGCTTTAATGTCGGCAGGGTTATTCAAAGTTGGCTGAATTAAAGAGCCAAAATTATTCGCTTCTTCAAACTCTTTAAGCGTTGCTCTTAGATCCTGATTAAATGAATCTTTACCTGCAAAGTCGATATAGCTATCAAGCTCATCATCAGAGAAAACAACCTTCTCTAAACGGCAGATATTAGGTTTTATGGGGTTACGGAAGAAGCGGCGGCGATTATTGCCCTCATTTTTAGGGTTACCTTTAATCGCTTTCATAGTCAATGCAAAGGCTGCTAATTCAGCGGCACGTTCATCAATCTCAATACCATATAGGTTTTTAGTGAGAATTAACCCTGGGATTTCAGCATCATCGTATTCACCCATTGAGGAATAAATTGCATATAGAAGATCATACGCATAGGTTAGCATGTGTCCAGAGCCACATGCTGGATCGCAAATTTTAATCTCTTCAGGACTGCTAATGCGTAAAAAATCCGTTTCGGCTTGCTCTTCACCATTCGCAGCAGGCGCTGGCTTAATGTAATAATCCATCTGCTCGATCACTTTTGAGCTCGGATTATTCAACATCCACAGTCGCCCCAGAGAGTTTTCGACTAGATAGCGAACTATCCAGTGAGGGGTAAACAACTGAGTAGCAGCCGGAATATTCTCTGCAGTGATCTTTTTGTTTTTCTTTAGATCATCGAAGACTTGATCTTTCTTCTCGGATATATAGAACTGATAGAGCCAACCAATAGACTCAACCGACTCACAAGCTTCCGGAGTCATTGCCTCACGGGTATAAGCTAGAATAGAGTTACCAGACAACAAGTCATCTGGCATCAGAAGTTCAGTGTAGTCTTCAATGCGCTCAAACAAGTAGGGCATGACTTGATGCAAGTCATTACAGACGGCAACGATCAATAAACGAAACGCCTCTGACTGGCCATCACGACTTGCGATAGAACCACCAAGCAGGCCAAAGATCTTTTCTTGAGTTGCTTTATTGACGATGCCTTCATCAATATGCCCCGCCTTGGCCTCAGCCAATATTTCTGGCTGGAACTGACCAGGTAAAGGCGATAGCACCATAATACGGTTGTATTGATTAACATCCATAAAACGCAGGGCACAAAAGCGGTTAAACCAGGTGTAGGCCACTTGCTCTTCAAGCTGCTCTCTTGCCTTTTCACCTCCACCTTGCTGTTTAAGTTTCTTCTCTAATTCTGCTACAGCCTTAGGGGATTCACGGCGAGCTTGACTCTCATTAGCTAAAACTAACTTGAGCTTACTTTCGACCTGGTCGATTAAGCTACGACGTGCATATTGGGCGAACTTTTTTAGTCTACTAGTTTCCATTTTTTACCCTAAAAATCACTGGCACGCCAAACAGATTGGTCACCAAATATTTTCTTGTACGTATCTAACTTAAGAATAACGCATGAGTTGGCAGCGGGTTGACCCCAGCGCTTATGCGTGAGTGGAATTGCTTTTTTAAGTGCATCTATTTTATGTAAAATCAAAGCATCTTCTAAAACAGCCATACTCAGTAATACTACGTAGTCAACAGGCTTGTCTATTGGGCCTCTAAATATAGAAAATAGAAGAGAATCTCTATACTTTCCTGCAAGATCTGAAATAAGAGCCCCGTCATTTAAGTCAGTTCTAAACTGATCGATGTTCTGTGCTCCAGGGATGTCTGGATCTTTTACTTCAAGGAAGATTAACCTATCTTTATCCTCAAGAATAAAGTCAACTTTTTTCATAGTACTTTTGTTGCCATGAAGCTTTTTATCATCAAACCTCTCAGCTTTATCAGCAAAGGTGAAGTCAAAAATCAAATCTTCTTCTTGAAGTGTCTTCATCTCCTCCCTCCAAGTGAGCGCTCAATTTCAGCATCATAAAGTTCCGCATAAGTATCAGAGATCGCTGACTCGCTAATTAAAGAATAATCGTCAGAGGATTCACAAGTCACCTCCCCAGTTTCAGGATCTTTACTCAACAGGTGATATTTAATATTATCGCCAACTCTCTGTTGTTTATTGGCTAAAAGATCAAACCACTTCAATAGCACATATTCATGCGTGGCAATAAAAATCTGCTTGCCGTTACGGGAAATATCTAACAATGACTTCACTACCATTCGCATTAATTTGGGGTTAAGATTTGACTCTGGCTCGTCCCAGAACAACGAGCTCTTTGAAGAGTTATTGATTCCACCATTGAGAATTAACTGCTGAAGCATACCAATTTTCCGATATCCCTCTGCAGTCATGGTTGTTGATAGTTCACTATCAGGCTCAGGTTTAAACCAGTAAATTCCCTTCCTCTCTTTGTCTTTGTATTCTTCATACTTACCAGATACGAAATAGTGCTCTTTACCCCGGCAGCGGTATTGACCACCAACGTTTTCATTCAGTAGTTTGAGTACACCGCCTAATCGCTGATCAGAGTTAAGCAACTGCTTCTCATCAATCGTGTCGCCCTTGATGAAAGCGTTACATAAATCGACCACAGTTCCATCGAACAATGCAGACAGCTGCTTAGCATCAACAGCACCACTATTTATTGCGGGCAGAAGTGTTAAAACCTCTTTAGTAGGAATAAAGACACCTGACTCTAAGTCAGTATCCTGTGTAGCCTTTAGATTAACCGATGAGTCAGACTTTGACTGAATCCCCAGCTCAAATGGAATACCATAGCTATCTTCAATGAGGATCTTACAATCGATACCAACCTGTCTATTTACAAGGCCGCCAACTGTTCTGCTTCTTGGCTTAAACAAATCTCTCAACAACTTCTTGACGGCCTCTTCTGAGCCCTGTTCATCTTTGATAGTAGCAATCTGACTTAAGGCATATGCTGCTTTCAAAATCTGGGTTTTACCGCAACTGTTTTCACCTACGATAATATTAATCTGCGATGAACAATCTAACTCAACCTTTTTAAAAGCAGAGAAGTTTTCTAATACGATTTTACTGATCATAACTGTATATGCTTCCCATCATTAATCGCTGCTAATAGCGCCTTTTTATACTCTTCTAGGTACTGTTCTACATCTTGCTCACTCGCCAACCAAGGTTTGTGAAAGTCCACTTTCATGTTTCTGGCAGCTATAGTTTGCGGTGCAGCAGTTGACTCTTCTACACTAGTTTTTTCCAGAGATGACTCATCACTATCTTTACCCGTAGCTTTAGGTTGCCTTGTAGTTGAGTGCTTTGGTTTAGCAGGTTCTGGAGTAGGCTGACTCCAGGTCATTAACTGCTGGACTAGATTTGAATAGTTTTGATCCTCAAAACGGCGCACTTCATCCCTAAGCATGGCGATCAGGCTCTGGTCATTGAGTTTGCCAATCGCTGCATCGAAGGCCGATGCTAACGATGCTTGTTTACTCTTATCTAATGCCTGATATTCATTAAAACCGGTCAGTTTTTCCTTCAACGACTCGACACTGCTAATCGCCAGTTCACGTTCTTTAACTAAAAGCTCGTTTAGCTCTTTTTCTAAGCTTTCAGCATTGGCCTTTAGTTGCACCATAGCACTGCTTTTGAATATATCAGGGCTGACTAAAGCATCGGTTATGTATTGATAGGCGCTTTTTCCGTTTAAGCTGCTCACATATTCAAGGTTGGGCTTTTGAGTCGTTAATAGCTGTTTTGCCTTATCATAGTTGGCTTTTTGAGGGCCCCTCATAAACTTGATAATCGGGTCTATGGCGTTCTCTTTGAAGTCGAACCACTTGTCTTCATCGCAAGTTAGTTCTGACATGAACCAAGTATAAGGCTTTGCTTTAAGTGCTTGTATTTCGATTAAAATAGGCGATAAGGCGCGAATGAAGGGGTATTGCTCCGATTGGGCCAAAAGCTTATCCAGCACATTCGCTTGTTCGACAAAATCTTCCTGTACCTCTTTGGTTAATGCCTTTACCTCAGTGGCATGAGCTACTTTATCGAAGTAGTCATTGTAGAACTCTTTTACTTTTCTGATTTGCGACTGGCTGAATTCTACTTGTGGCTCGAGTATCAAGCTGCCATGCAAGGCTGTATTCTTCAGCGATCTAGCTAATTCAGCATCATCCAATAGATTTGTTGACTCTCGTACTTCGACCTTAGCACGGCCACAGAGGTGCGCAAGCGTACAAAGTACCGCCGCAAATGACCAACCGTAAGGCTTACCTTCAAATTTTTCTAACAAGGACTTTATCGTAGTTCTTACACCGCCACGACTATTGCTCTGAATAAAGGAAAGCATCTCTTGCTGGGATTCAGGCAGTTGAGTTTCATCACCAAAAAGGCCTTGCTCTGCTTTGGTGAGAATACCTGGAATGTCGTTTTCGCTATAACTTACTTCACGCAACATTTTTAGGTTGGGGTAGGTGCGTTTAATCAACTCGCCAAAGGCTTTGATTATTTTACTTTGACCGTCGTCACCTGTGAGTTCGAGATCTTGTCCTGCGACATAATATTTAGCAGTACCGATCAACTTGGCTACCAACTGCTTTAACTGTAATAGTCGCTCTGCGTTATAGCTGCGTTTCTCGGCAATAATTCGCTTAATGGAATCTTGCTGAGTGGTTTTAGTTGCGTGTACGGAGTACTTTTCCGTCTGATGATAGAGGATGAGATCCCTGACTAGACGCTCATTGTCAGCCATCACGATTCTTACTTCATCGGCATAGACTGTATCAACTTTGTGTTTTTCCAGTTGATCTGAAAAGTCATGAAACGGTGAGATAACGTTGATAGCTAGCTCATGCTCACGCCCTGAAAGGTTGTCATCCAGTTTACGACTAAAGCTGTAATCTTGTTTATTTTCTTCCCAGCGAATTTTTCTAGTTTTAAGGACTGCATCGTAGATTAGCTTTTCGAGCTCACTGGTAATGACTGAGTTGTCTACCTCAGTATTCTTGATCTCTTGCTCAATATCTTGCTCTTCATCAGTAAGGTATTCGTAGACTTCGCCATTACGCTGGATGTAGCTCTCCTTTTCCAGCAGGTTTAAGGCTTCTTCTATTTCCAGCTTTAGTGACGGAATATCACGCTCGAAGCTATCGTGCATTAACACGCAAAGATTGCGCACACTAGGCTTAAACTCTTTGACGTATTTAACTAGGAATAAGGATTTAAGGAGGCGTATTGCAAATTTATTATCTAGTTGCTTTTCTGCCTTGATAATGGATTGCTGGATCGCTGTTTTGAGTGCTGTGCGGATACCTTCAAACATTAGGTCGAAAGTAGCCAGCTCCCCAAGTTGATGGTCTTTAATGGCAATAGCTACTTCCTGGAATACACCCAACATGGAGCGTTCACCCACTGAGCTGTGCTTACCTTCGAAGGCACTATGGGCAGACAGGTTCTGAATTGCTGACTGGAACAGGGTAAACTGATAGGGGATGAAGGGGTAACTTTGAATAAAGTGCTCTCTATCGCGGTAGTTGCGATAGGTTTGA
This sequence comes from Shewanella sp. GutCb, assembly GCF_002836135.1. Classification (NCBI taxonomy): domain Bacteria; kingdom Pseudomonadati; phylum Pseudomonadota; class Gammaproteobacteria; order Alteromonadales; family Shewanellaceae; genus Shewanella; species Shewanella sp. GutCb. The sequence continues at coordinate 124,720 of NZ_PJBL01000019.1, forward strand.
GAGCCATCGGCAAAATCAAATAGAGTTTTAAAATTATTCTCTTGTTGATGGAATAGGTCTGATAGAGTTGGGACAAATTTTTCTTTTTTCTCAAGCAGGCGGCGTTGAATGACCTCAGCCACATCTTGACTAGTCAATTTCATCCGATTTTTAAAACGGGCCTGAATCTTAGTAAAGTCATTCTCACTCTTTTGGCTTGCTTCACCTAGTACCGAAGACATATCCTCCTGTGCCGTGACAATAACCCAAGCCTGACCTTTACACTTGGTAGCCAGGCTCTCTGCAACAGTTTGCAAGTTGGTCATCAGCTTAGTATTACCTGCTATATATTGACCAACCTCATCGATAAAGAAGTTTAAGCGGAAACCCTCTTTCTGCGTTGCAATATAGCTTTGCACTTGCTCAGCAAAATCTTCAATAGAGAGTCGGTAGTCTGCACGGTATTTATCTAAAATACCTGTGACACTTTGAGCGGATACTTTGTTGTAAGCTTTATCGATAGAGTCGCCCATTCGCTTGGCTCGCGCACGACCTTTTCCCCATTCCATGCCACTGATATTTTTGAAAATGCTGACAAAATCTTCTAAAAGGCCATCATCAGCTAACTCACGTTCAAACTGTGCAATATAGGCTTGCTTGCCATAAAAGCCACAGTGCTCATCGAAGACTTTAACAAATACAGCGATAAGAGCATCCATCTCTGTTTTACTGATGACATCGGCCTTTTGGTCGATATTAAACAGGATACTCTCTGAAGGAATAGTTACTGCTCGTTTAAGATCATTAGCAAAGATACCACCTTCATTTAGAGGGCGCTTCTCCAAGAAAACCTCTAAAGGAGTAATGTCTTCGATAGGGCTATTTTCTAATAATAAAGCAAGCATTTTCAGCAGATGAGATTTACCCGACCCAAAAAAACCTGACACCCAAACACCATTGGCACCTTGATAATTCAGATAGGCATCGAGGAAGATATCAAGTCGTTTAGCGACTTCATCTGTAATTACATACTCATCCAACTCAAGGTACAAGGCTACATCGTCGTCTGCCTTAATCACACCTTCGATAGGGCGATCTACAAACTTTTCAAATAGCTCTTCTAATTTCATACTCATCTTTTACTGCTTCCTTCAGATTGCCCGATCTAAGATATTAAATGCGCGATAGTATTTGTCGTCTTCTAAAGTCCCAAATAGGACTAAAGAGGTTCCTTTTTCAACGGAGTGTTTATATTGACCTGGATAAAACATTAGCGTTGGTTTGTCTTTTGCTTTTATTTGTAAGTTTTCCAAAAGGTTGCTAGATCTCACATATGGAAAAACCTCGCCAACACCAGTTATCAATAGCAGGTCAAATTCAGCCTCAGCCATTTTTTGAACAATTGCAGGAATGAGCACAGGCTTGGTATCAATGATGCCCTGTAGCTGTTCTTTGAAGACATCCTTTGCCATCGTTGCTTCGTTTTCTAGTAGCCACTCCCAATCGCCTTCCTCTTTTGCAATTTCTATGACTAAGTCATACAGGTTGATCTCAAGAACTGTTACCTGAGCATCTATTAGGTAGTTCTTTATCTGTCGAATCAATAAATTGATATCATTTTGAAGCGCAGGATCAAAAGGGCAGATATGGAACGGAATATCACCATTTAATCCCTCCATTTTGAGAAATGGATCGCATGAAAGCACATCTGTTAAATGTGCATAAGCATCTTTCAAGTTTGCTTTAGTTAAAACACTATTGAATTTCCCTGCCATTTTAGCCGCAATCTCCAGGATATATTCTTAAGAAATCTGCATTAGTTTGCTTGATAAGCTCTTGAAGTTGCGCAGAGACGTGTTGATGTAAAATCTCTTTATCTTCATTGACTAAGCCGCACTCAGCAAGCATCTTGAACATAGTTTGCTGAGCTTTATATCTTGACTGTTGAGTAATGCTGTCTAGATTGCTATGCCATTCAGCTTTCGCGTTAAAAAATGCGACATAGTCTTCAGGGTAAAGGTGAAGCCGGCTCTTACTAAAATGCTCACACAAAACCTCAACTGCAAATTGATATGTGAACAGGTATTGACGACAGATAGCTAGCCAAACTAAGTGTTTTACATCAGAATCTGATGTGGTCATTAACGACAGCTCGTCATCAGTTAAATTCTTTAAACGCTTAGATACTTCGCCATATATTGTTTTAGATGTGCTCTCAGTCCGAGCTTGTAGTAAATTGTTCGTTAGCACTTCGTCACGAACCAACTGCCAATCTTTAAGTTGAGTATATTGCTCTGCAACGACTCTACTTTCATGAATTAACGCAGGCCTTAGCGTAAGAGATAACTTGTATTTAGAATTACTCATTTGAAGTCCCCTCAGATGGCTCGGAGGCACTTCCATTTCTAACCCAGCTATCTACCTCATCGACCTTAAATTTCCAAAATCGACCAACCTTATGCGCAGGCAAGCCTTTCTTTTCTCGCCAGGCGTAGATGGTGTCTTTACTCACACCAAGGTGAGTTGCAATCTCTTCTACTGAAAGCCATCTTTGGGTCATCTAAAAACCATACTCAAATTCAATTAAAACTATGCTGCAATATGACATGTTTAGCTTAAAGTGTACATCGGATTGAGTAGGGTTTAGACGGATTAGACATGATCTAAGTCATAATAAGGAATACAAATATAGGTAGGTCTTTACTATCGCTTTTCTTTGAGCAAACTTTGATATTTCATTAATGCTCTAGGCAGTTTGTGCTTTTTCTTCGTTAACCAACCATGACCTCCTAGCAGCTTATCGAGCTGCGTTCTTGATAACTGGTTTTGGTGTTGCTGCATGATTAAACATATTTTAGCCACCAATAGTTTATCACGCTGGTGCCAATCAACTCTCCCTACATGCTGTGTTTGAGTAGCAACAGGAAGTACACTTTCAAGCCATTGATGTTCATGAATGTACAGCCAATAAAATGCAGCTTCATTAGTGCTTTTAACCTCTTGTCGGCAAGCCTTAGGATTAGAAGCAATAAACCGTATTATTTGACAGCAATATCTACGCCGTAAAGATTCAACTTTACATTGTTTTCGCCACTCAACAAGACCCGCAGTCGTAGAGATAATTAGCTCTACACTGCCAGTAGAAATATCATGGAGCTTAGCTAAAACATCTCGATGAAAGCCTTTTCTAGCCCATTTAATTATCGAATTCTTGAGATTCAAGGTGATTTTCTTGGGCTTTAAGTTAACAGGGATATTGTTTTTCAAAGCGATACTTTTCACATAGCATCTGCTTTTATCAATTTCTCTGCTTACCGCTGCCATTGATAACCCTGATCTCAATAAATCACAGCAATGGTCTTCTTTGTTTATAGGGGCATTAACGTTCATGATTCGAGTTTCAGGTTCATCATCGTGTTTACTGCGAGACAAATAGAACTCAAATAGGAGGTGCTTAAATGGGTGTTGAGGATATTGACCAGAAAGCAGGGATGAAACAAAGCGATAATCTTCAGGTGTTCTAAGTGATAAATCAGACTGCGTGGGAAATAACTCTTCAGATATTTCAAACAACTCCTTAGCTATCTTTTTCCGTTTGACTCGACCACTTTGTGTTAAACCACCATTGATGCTGAGCTTTTTAAGGTAAGTGTCACTAATAGTGACAACGCTTTGTTTCTTAGATTGTAAGCTTCTAATTTTATTTAATGAGAACTTTGAGAACTCCCTCGCAAGCTCATTACAATAAATAGGCTCGACTCTGATATCAGGAAGTAAAACGCCACTTGCGTGGCTACGATCTAAGAGCTCATTGTGTACCAACCAAGTGCGATGTACCGAGCAAGCTTCAACACCAGGGATTTGATGAGCTAGGTGCCAGTAGGCTACACCAAAATTATATACATCATCTTTAGCGCACAAAGCGCAGTGCTTTACAGATAATCGTTCTTTGCCGCGAAAGGTAGAAAGTTGGCTCGCTCTTAGTATGTCATTTGTATTGGTCGTTACATTTTCAAGAATGGTTCGATATTGCGGCAAGTAATAGGAAAATAACGGACGCAGAGTTTGATTAGATTGAAGTACTTCTGGCGATTCTTCGGAGAATTGACCAGTAATGTGCAAATTGGATGTAAGGTAAGGATGAATAGCACCTCTCCCGTCGCCCACAAGTTTTTGCAAGGCTTGCTCAAGGGGAAGTTCACAAATAGCTAAATGACGGCATATGCGGCTAAATAGAGACTCATCAGCTAGTGCTGTAGGCAGCTGCATGATGAATCTCCAGTTTAGATAAGCCCTATTAATTAACTATAGGCTAATTCTGAGAGTGGATCGTCAAGAACGATATTTCTAGACCTTAGATAACGCATAGGATCCTCTAATCCAGCTGCTTGTTGGAACAAATCAGGATCATCAATTCGGCTTTTTAAGTCAACGGCATTAACTAACTCAATAAGCTTAGAGGCAAACTCTGGGTGCTGTGGTTTAGTTATATCACCAGTTTTATCTGTTGTTTTAACAGCTGTTTTCCCCGTAAGACGTGTACTTCGTTGCTTCCCTTTGGGTAAAGAAACATTTGCTACTTTAAGTTCATTTACTTCATCTGTTTGTCTTGAAAGTCCACAAGCAACGGCATTACCAGCTGCTAATGTTGCAGGAGTAATTCGTTCATCATCTGCACCGATAATCAACCTTTGCGCTTCTCGATATGTTCGACACGCCATATCAATATTACCAACCGAAAGAGCGTGAAGCGCATCGTTAAGTTCTTCTGTAAGTTCTGTATAAACGTTTACCCATTGATAATGCCAAAGCTGATTGACAAACGCATTCCACGAAGCACTATCCCTATTCAATACAGACATTGTGTGGTGATAGCCGCTTTCAGCTCGACGAGCAGCTTTTAGCTCTTTAACTAATGATTGATCAAACGGTGGGTTTGCAACGAAGAAAAGAGGAACACCGAGTTTATTCATCAACCGGTGTAAAAACCTTAATAGGTTATTTTCTCCACCCGTTCGCTTGAACTTTAGGTTCTGCATTTCATCAATAACCAGCATACCAAGAAAGTTTGATTTCATGCACTGTTCTAGCTGTCGAACTAAAGCGCCTATCGTTCCCGCTGGCGTTACTTTTTCTCTATCAAGGGTCAAATCTAACGTTGAGAGAATCTCTTCACACAAATCCCTTACGCTTGAGTTACTAGGGCAATCTACTTTTATCCAGACAACTTGCTTCCTAAGCTCTAATACTTGCCCTCGATATGACTCATGCTCGATAACATTCGGAAAGTAACTCAAGACTTGCTCCACCATTGAAGTTTTTCCCACGCCACTTTCACCTATGAGAGTAAGCCCATCTCCTTTAGGTCGAAAGAAACCTGTGCGAGGCTCTATATCTGGCCGCTCATCAACCAAATAATGTAAATATTGAGCAGTTGTAGGGCTGAGCGGATTCTTTGCGGAATAGCCCTTTTTTATAGCTCTTTCTACCGCTCTAAAACATGCTTCATAGTCAGTCAATGGTTGCCTGATTTCTTCAATACGATTTAGATATTCATCCCGAACTAATGGGTCGGGGTGCTCAGCTATTTCTTCTGAATAATCAGGATAATTGCTAAAATCTTCCATGACGCTTACCCATGCCTTTTTAGTGGGAAGCGCTTCAATAAGTGGGTTACCTTGATGTTCAGGCAAAATTGCATCTTGGTATACAGCAGGTTCAACTCTCATAACTCACCTCTACTGGTTCTTCTTTTTCTACCTTTTGGCAACGGAATAACCTTGTTATCAGTAGATACAGGAGTTGGCACATCATTAGTAATTAAAGCCTCAGACTCTGGGATAATTATGTTTGTGGTTGCTTCTAGCTCTCCTTGTCGACGCTGACGAATATTACTAGTTTTATCCCTAAAAGAGACTTTGTCTGCATTTTTACTTCGGTGCTTCGCCTGTCGAGTTACTTCCTGGCGATTCTTATGATCGTCAATTGAGGTCGTGGAGATTGGTGTTAACTCTTTTTTTGTATCGAGCCAGTCTTGAATGAAGTCCGACTCATACATAGACTTATCACCCAACATTCGACTCCGCGGTAACAAGTTACACCTAATAAACTCTCGGTTTTTATCTAAGCGAACATAGATATAATTCGTTGTATTTTCATCTATACGCGCTTCTAGTCTCCAACGTCCTGATGACCTAGCGACAGATGCCAAATTAAGATCTTCAACTTCTGAGCATGAGTAATACATGCCATTAAAATATATTCCACTTCGTGTCATACTTACTTCTACTGAAGGCAGCAATCTAGCTATAACTTCATCACTATTAGCTGATTGAAGTTCATGTCTATGCTTTTTGAGATGTATTTTCCAATAATTCAGGGGGGTTGGTGATAGATCATTTTCAATGAGTAAAGGGCTCGAAAAGGCTAAATCATCAAGAATTGAACGATTATGCTCAAGTACCGCCTTTATTATTTCAGCTGTAACTTCCTTAAGCGTATAGATCGCGTCTTTTCTAGGATCTCGACTACCTCTTATAACCTGACCACCTCTCGTTGTACCCAGTAACTCATGAAGTACTTCTTTATTGATAATATCAAATCGCTTTTCTACCACACCTTTACAGTCAGGCCTATATGGTGGAGTAAATGATAATTGCGTCATTGGCGTCAGTGCTTTTCTGGGTTGAACCCCAATCATTTCGCCATTGTCACAAACCAACTCTTTAGGAATGTGAGCACAAGGCCATTCTGAATTTTCAATATCAACACCAAAGCTTTTACAGTAGGTAGATTTAGGTAAGAAACTATTCGCTAACGCCTGACGCGCTGCACGCCAGGAAGCATGATAAAGCGATACATGCATACCAACTATCATTCGACTCGCTCTGTCTGCAACGATATAAATCGTCGGCCGCCCTAAGACGTACTGAGACCCAAACTCGGACACGATATGCACATCAGCAACCGTTGCATCAATTTCAAAGTGAGTACCTGGGAGATAACTTCGATCTGTAATGCTACCTAGCGCCCCTCTTTTATTTCTGAGGTAATCATTCTCTGAGGTTCGTTGTTTAATTATCTGGTCTTTATTGAATAATTTTGTTCGCCAATAACTAAACTGTTTTTTAGTTGGGACTAAAGGAGGCCTACCACATGCCTCAGCCAACTTAATCTCTTTTGAGTAACTATCTTTGAGCAAGTTGTCATAGGTTTTTGCTAGCGTCAGCCCTGACTCTTTAAGGTAGTACTTCTTTATTGCTTTTTTGAATTTGTTTTTATCGTCATCATTCACAATAAACTTAGCCGCTCGATCAACAGCTATGGTCCTCGGTTGTTTTGGTGCCCCCAATGGTTTTGTTGTTGGAGTTCGGTCTCGCCCAGAACCGCCACTTTTCGAAAATGCGGGTAGCAGAGCCATTTTGTCCTGTCCATTTCGCCAATATAGAGTAAGTATCCGCGCTAATGACTTACGATCGAAATTAATTTTCTTCGCATATTCAGCAAGTTGAGGTGAACGCTTTTTGGTCGCATAATCAAAAATAAAAGTACTATCTGATATAACACCTTTGATTAAGTCATAATTTTTGTCTCGACGGCCAATGTGCTCATCTGAAATATTTTCTTCATCAACTAAAAGATAAGTTGGCAACTCATATTGTGCTTTTTTAGCTTTGCGGCTGGAAACAAGTTCAATGAAACCTTCTAGAGAAACCGCTATAGGCCTTACCGTCGTAGAAGTATCGGAAAGTGAATACAGAATAACAGACTCAACATCCTGCATGATATCCAACAAACGATAGAGTCCATCTTCAACTAAGTCCGAATCATTCACGATCCAAACGCTATTTCTAGGAAGCTCCATATATAGTGGTCTCCTGCTTTGCTGTTACGTACTTAATATCAATAAGCCCTGATTCAGGGATGTTAGTTGATAGATCAACATCTATAAATTTATCGGCTATGAGAAAACGTATTAATAATAAAGCGTCATCATGAGATATTATGTTTCTTGAGATTAGCTGGTTACAAAGGTCTTCAATAAAGTATTGCCCGGAAGCCACTACTGAGAGAGCACAATTGATCTGATCACAAGAAAAGCTTATCGGATTCTCACGAAAAGGGGATGTAGCCCACTGAAGGTTGCTGCTTTGAACTCTGGTTAATTCATTGCCCGTAAAGTAACTAAATTTAACTTCAAGCAACTCCCAACAAACTCGCTCTATATCTATTTTCTCGAGAACACGTAAATTATCCGAATCATCTTCAGGTTTTACTGAAATAGCATGGTAGATAATACCTTGAGGGGAGTCTATCGTAAGCAACTGATCCGTCGTCATGATGATAGGCTCTTTAGTGATTGGGTGTTTTGGGTGCTCTACACCAAGTATTTTAGCGACTTTTTGCGTGTAATTAAGGGGGAGAAGCGGAAACTGCTCTCTAATATCAATCACATGGTTTGAAAACTCAGCGAGGTAGAAGTGCTCACTTTCGATTGAAGACATCATATGGTGGTCTCTTTGAGACTTCCTACCATAGATTAGTGAGCGCGTACCTTTGGACTTTACATCTACAGTCCTAAGCCAAGGCTTATAATCTGAGCCTTGACCAATCCCGTAATTATTCTTTAATGCTCGTTCAAAGTCTTTCAGCGATTCAAGTTTTCGTCCGCGAGCCATAACAATTCCCAATAGATTTACTTAGGAAAAATATAGTTTCAAAAGCCACTACGGGCAAACTTTATTGTCCGAAAATGCTCTTACGGGCAAACTTTAGTGCTTACGGGCAAACTTTATTGTCTCTACACAGGGTTAAACTGCTTGCCCAGCAGCCACTCCAGAACTCCAAGCCCATTGGAAGTTAAACCCGCCTAGCCAACCACTTACATCAATGACTTCACCAATAAAGTACAGACCAGAAACATTTTTAGCTTCCATCGACTTTGATGACAGTTCGTCAGTGTCTACGCCGCCTAAGGTCACCTCTGCCGTACGATAACCCTCTGTGCCATTCATGACTATGCTCCAAGCTTCTAAATCAACAGCGAGCTGTTCTCGCTCAGCATGGACTAATTGGTTAAGGGCTTTATTAAGCAGTGCTTCGTCAAATAATGCCTCGACTAAACGCTTTGGTAGCCACAATGCCAACGCATTACGCAAACTTTGCTTAGGGCTATTATCGACCAATTGCTCAATCTCAGATCTGGCATCTTTACCAGGTAGCAAATTAATACTAATCGCCTCTCCAGGATTCCAATAATTGGAGATCTGTAAAATAGCTGGGCCAGATAAGCCGCGATGGGTGAAGAGTAATGCTTCACTAAATTGGGTACCGTCTTTGGCTGTAATAGTGGTGGGTACCGCAATGCCCGATAGTGGCTCGAAGCGTTGTTTCTGGTCGCTATGCCAGGTAAAAGGGACTAACCCTGCGTGGGTCGGTAACACTTTTAGCCCAAACTGTTCGGCGACGTGGTATCCATAAGGCGATGCACCCAGTTTAGGCATCGACAAGCCGCCAGTGGCAATGACCAGTGACTGACAAGTGTACTGTGCTTTATCGGTGTGCACTTCAAACAGGCCATCAGCATTTTTAGTCACTTGGCGAATTTCAGTGCGCAGCTTTACAGCAGCGCCGGCCCACTCACACTCGGTAAGCAGCATACTAACAATCTCTTTGGCAGAGTCATCGCAAAAAAGCTGACCATGATCGCGCTCGTGGTATTCAATACCATGGCGCTCAACCAACTCGATAAAGTCACATGAGCGGTAGCGTGCCAGTGCCGATTTTACAAAATGGCTGTTACTACAGAGAAAATTTGCTGGTTCGACTTTTTGATTGGTGAAGTTACAACGGCCACCACCACTGATAAGAATTTTCTTACCCGCTTGTTTGGCATTATCGAGTACGAGCACATCGCGGCCACGGTAACCTGCGGTGGCAGCGCACATAAGTCCTGCAGCCCCAGCTCCGATAATAATGACGTCGATATGTTCCACTCAATAACTCCTAGAAAGACTTCGCCTATTGATAAATATTAGGCACAAAAAAGGGCGCTATTTTAGCACCCTTCTCTCACGATATACCATCACCGAATGTCAGCACTCATATGGCGAGTCACTGACAGACTTTAATCGTCCGATGTTTCGGACTTTTTCTCACGACCTAACAGCTCTTTAGCTGCATCATGAGGTGATTTCCCTTTATACAATACTTGGTAAACCTGCTCAGTGATCGGCATTTCAACGCCTAAACGTTTTGCGAGCGTGTAAACTTCTTTAGTATTGCGGTAACCTTCAACAACTTGACCAATCTCTACTTGCGCGGCTTCGACATCACAGCCTTTACCAAGCGCTAAACCGAAACGACGATTACGAGATTGATTGTCGGTGCAGGTCAACACTAAATCGCCTAAACCTGCCATCCCCATAAAGGTTGATGCTTGCGCACCCATAGCTTCACCGAGACGTGTTAATTCAACTAAACCACGGGTAATTAATGCGGTACGCGCATTTGCACCAAAGCCGATACCATCTGATAGTCCTGCACCAATCGCGATAACATTCTTAACCGCACCGCCCAATTGAAGGCCGATAAAGTCATCGTTAGCATAAACGCGTAAACGTTTAGGGCTATGCAACAATTCAACTAAATCATTAGTAAATTGCGGATCTGTACCTGCAATAGATATTGCTGTAGGCATTCCTGCAGCAAGCTCTTTAGCAAAAGTAGGACCCGATAACACCGCGAGTGGGAAATTATCACCGAGTACTTCACGCGCCACATCTTGTATCAACCGACCAGTTTCAGGCTCAAGGCCTTTGGTCGCCCATACAATACGTGCTTCTTTACGTAAAAACGGCTTAGCTTGCGCTAACACGTCCCCAAAAACATGACTAGGTACAACAACTAATACGTTGTTGGAAGCAGCAAGTGCTGTTGCTAAATCAGATTCTGGAATAAGAAGATCGGGAAGCGCAATACCGGGTAAGAACGCTTGATTACACTTGTCGTTCTTCAGGTTTTCGATGTGCTTAGGGTCATGCCCCCAAAGCAGGGTTCTGTGGCCATTATTCGCTAAAGAAATGGCAAGGGCGGTGCCATAAGAGCCCGCCCCCAGTACCGTAATATCGGCAGTATTTTCCATGCGATTAAGCGTTTGCTTCTTCTGCAGGCGCATCAGCGGCAGCAGCTTGACGCTGTTGAACGTACTGAGCGAATAGCGCGTCAAAGTTAACTGGAGCAAGGTTTAGTTGTGGGAAAGTACCACGGCTAACTAGGCTACCAATTGCTTCACGAGCATATGGGAAAAGAACGTTAGGGCAATATGCACCTAAAGAGTGAGCAAGTTGCTGCTCAGTAAGACCCGTAATTGCGAAGATACCAGCTTGCTGAACTTCACAAAGGAACGCAGTTTCTTCGCCGTTCTTAGCTGTAACCGTTAGAGAAAGAACAACTTCATATACATCGTCAGACAATTTGTTGCTACGAGTATCAAGGTCTAGCTTAACTTCTGGCGTCCACTCTTTCTGGAAAACAGCTGGGCTGTTTGGTGTTTCAAAAGAGATATCTTTTGTGTAAACACGTTGAATGTTAAATTGTGGACCTTGCTCTTGTTCTTTGTTTGCTACTTCAGCCATGATTTCCTACCTTAAAAATGTTAATGAGGCTACTTCAAAAGAGCCAGTCTCAGGGTTTTGCCTTTATGGGTAATAACCCAATTGGCTGTCCCAGTATTTGATTTATTTAGTCAACAGACGCTTTTTGGAGGGTATTCCCTCAATTCAATGCCGGTAACCATTAATGTTAAGCCGTGACACTTTAATCAATTACTTAACAATAATGCAATGGCTACACCGACACTTCTATCTTTTGCTTTTTGAAACAGGCAAATTACTTGACTGCCATTCACCCATACCACCTTTCAAATTATTCACGTTTTCAAACCCGTGCTTAACCATCAGTTGGGCCGCTTGAGACGAAGTCATGCCAGCGTTGCATACCATTATTATGGGACTGGCTTTTGAGTTTTCAAGGGTACCAAGCTGATTATTTTTAATCTCAGCTAATGGAACATTAATTGCGCCAACAATATGGCCCTTCTTAAATTCCTCTTTACCGCGTACATCAACAACTGTTGCTTCTTGCTTGTTCATCAACAAAGTGGCTTCTTGGTGATTCACATTTTTAACTTTTGATACGCTAGACTTAAATACCATCACGATAAGTCCGACGAATAAACCCACCCACGCCAAACTTAACATCGGGTTTGCTTTAAAAAATTCCATATATTCTTGCATGCTTTACTGCCTACTTTTAATTGGCCCAAATATAATGAGGGCACAGAGTATACCATTGCGATGACAGAATACAGAATGTTAGTCACGTAACGCACACGACAGCTGGCTTTGAATCACACCTGTTTGTAAATCGATAACCGCAATCTGGGTAAATTTCTTTATGCCGAGTACCAATTGGTAGTAATATTTAACCAATTAAAATTTTAATCTTATTTTTTCAAACTTAAAGGTACTACCATGACGACTCACAAACGCCCGTTGGCATTGCTGATCCTCGATGGATGGGGCTCTCGTGAAAACACGCAAAAAAATGCTGTTTTTCATGCGAACACTCCTGTTCTCGACAAGCTTAATGCGCAATATCCACATAGTTTAATTTCCGGTTCAGGTATCGATGTTGGGCTACCCGCTGGCCAAATGGGCAACTCCGAAGTTGGCCACATCAATATTGGTTCTGGCCGTATTGTCTATCAAGAACTAACCCGTATCGGCAAGGCTATTGATGATGGGGAGTTCGATACTAACCCAGCACTTACTGCGGCCGTTGATGGGGCAGTCAAAGCCAATGGTGCCGTTCATATCATGGGACTATTATCGCCAGGTGGGGTACATAGTCATCAAGATCATATAGAAGCCATGTGTCGCCTTGCCGTTAAACGCGGTGCAACTAAGGTTTATCTACATGCCTTTTTAGACGGTCGCGATACTCCGCCTCGTAGCGCAGAAGCTGGTTTAGCCCATTTCGAAGATATGTTTAAAACCCTAGGTACTGGTCAAGTGGCTTCCATTATTGGTCGTTACTACGCCATGGATAGAGACAACCGCTGGGATCGTGTATCCCAAGCTTATGAGTTAATCACTGAAGGCAAAGGCTTGCATCAAGTAGCAAGTGCTGTTGAAGGTATTAAAGCCGCTTACGCTCGTGATGAAAATGACGAGTTTGTCGGTAGCACTGCAATCCCTGACGCTGAAGGTAACATTGCCAAGCTAGAAGATAATGACGCGCTCATTTTCATGAACTTCCGCGCTGACCGTGCCCGCCAAATCACTCGTAGCTTTGTGGATGCTGACTTTGATGGCTTCGAACGTGCTGTGACACCTAAAGCACACTTTGTCATGCTAACGGAATATGCCGCGAGCATTGATGCTGTCATCGCTTATCCGTCGACCGATCTGGTCAACACCTTAGGCGAAACCTTGCAAGATCAGCACATGACACAGTTGCGCATTTCAGAGACCGAAAAGTACGCTCACGTCACTTTCTTTTTTAACGGTGGTAAAGAGGAGCCTTTCGAAGGCGAAGATCGCATCTTAATCCAATCACCAAAAATTGCGACCTATGATCTACAACCTGAGATGAGTTCAACAGAACTCACAGACAAACTCGTTGCTGCAATAGAATCAACCAAGTATGACGTGATTATCTGTAATTATCCGAATGGCGATATGGTTGGCCACACCGGTAACTTTGATGCAGCAGTCAAGGCCTGTGAAGCTGTCGATACCTGTTTAGGGCGTGTTGTTGAAGCGCTAGACAAAGTTGGCGGTGAGTGTTTAATTACAGCCGACCACGGTAATGCTGAACAAATGACGGATGAGTCAACAGGGCAAGCACATACCGCTCACACCTGTGAACCTGTGCCACTGATTTATGTTGGACGTGATGCAGATATAGAAAAAGGCGGACGTTTGAGTGATTTAGCGCCGACTATGTTAACCTTGATGGGACGAGAAGTGCCTAAAGAGATGACAGGCCGAGCGATAATTAAACTCAAAGAGTAATATGAACATTCGACTTTTTATCAAAGCCAGCATTATTGCTGGCTTTATATCACTTCCCTTATCGGTAAATGCGACTGATCTCGATCGTCGTCAATCTGAACTTAAGTCGATTCAGACACAGATAAACAAGCAACAATCAGCCGTTAAAAATACCAATAAACAGAGAGAACGTTTGATCTCTTTGCTCAAAAAAGATGAGCAAGCTATTGCTGCCGCTGCAAAAAAAGTTAATAAAACCAAACAAGATTTAACCAAAATAGATAAGGCTTTGGCTAAGCTTAACGCTAAATACACCCAGTTAGAAAAACTCAAAAACATCCAGCAAAAAACATTGTCTAATCAACTTGCTAGCGCTTACTTAGCCGGTAATCATGATTACAGTAAAATGCTGCTTAATCAACAATCTCCAGCCAGTATCGAACGCTTACTCGCTTACTACCAATACTTGAACAATGCCCGTATCGCTTCGATAAAACAGCTTCAAAGCACCATCGTAGAACTTGATGAAGTACAACTTCAGCAGAAAGATAACCAAACTCGATTAAACAAGTTAGCCCTTGAGCAGCAACAGCAAGCTACGCTTTTGAGCCAAGAGCAGTCTCAGCGCCAACAAACCTTAACTCAATTACAAAGAACGCTTAGTAGCAGTGGTGCAAAATTAGAGCAGCTGCAAATTGAAGAGGCCAGTTTAAAACGAGTGGTTGAACAAGCGCTATTGGCGATGAAAAACAACCCTGCGTTCGATGGGTTATCGAGTAAACGAAAACTAAAATGGCCCACTAAAGGCCGAATAAAATCAGGTTTTGGCAGTAAACGTTCAGGCCAAGTCAAATGGAAAGGCGTGACGATTTCAGCTGCTGAAGGAAAAAACATTGAAGCGATTGCTGGCGGACAAGTCATTTATGCTGACTGGCTACGCGGTTTCGGTATGGTTTTAGTTGTCGATCATGGCAAAGGGTATATGAGCTTATATGGGCATGCACAAACTCTTTTAAAAGCTGCAGGAGACTCTGTTCGCAAAGGTGAACCCATTGCATTGGTCGGTCGCTCAGGTGGACAGACCGAGTCTGGCCTATACTTTGAAGTAAGACATAAAGGGCAAGCTGTCGATCCGGCGAGGTACTGTAAGCGGTAGACATAGAATCCCTTTCTTATACAAGGGGTTAATATGTCAGGAGTTGTCCGTAATCTTAGTTTTGCCGCCGCGGGTTTAGCATTAGGCCTGTCACTCACTTTATTTGGCCAAGAGCATACTCAGCAATATAAAACACGCATCGACTATCCCGTATTACTCGATGTCATCGATACAATTGAAACCTACTACGTTACAAAGATCACCGAAGAAGAACTCATTGAAGCGGCCATTGAAGGTATTTTTGCAAAACTCGACCCCTATTCTAGCTTTCTAGATAAACAAGCATTCGCCAATATCCAAGATAGTAACGACGGTGAATATTATGGCTTTGGCGTAGAGATAGCGACAGATAATGATCAAATAACAATCGTCACTCCTTTCCCCCAGTCGCCCGCTGAACTGGCAGGTATTATGCCGGGAGATAGAGTTATAAAGCTAAATCAACAGTTAGTTACCGCAGATAAACTTGAAAACCTACTCAATGAAATCAAACAACATAGCTACGACAAGCAAGCGATTGATTTAGAGCTTATCAGAGCAAACTCCGAAACAACTTATAGCGTAACCATCAGCCCTAGTCTTATCACCATTAACTCTGTCGAAGCACAGCTGTTAGATAACCAAATTGGCTATATAAAACTGTCGAGCTTTCAAGAAAACTCCACTCAAGATATGGTTAAACAACTTGCATTATGGCAAGCCAAACCCCTAAATGGGCTTATTCTTGACCTTAGAAATAACCCTGGTGGTCTACTCGATCAAGCCATTAAAATCGCAGATATCTTTTTAGAGAAAGGGAGGATTGTTGCAACTGAAGGTCGTTTCTTTGACGCAAATTCTGATTACTACGCCTCACCACAAACCATGGTAAACAGCGTACCCATGCTGGTACTGATCAATAAAGGATCAGCATCTGCATCTGAGGTACTCGCCGCTGCACTGCAAGAAAACGGCAGAGCTAAGCTCATCGGTCAAACAAGCTTTGGTAAAGGCACAGTTCAAAGCCTTATCCCTACGCTTACCGAAGGCAATGCCATTAAGCTCACCATTGCCAAATACACCACCCCTAATGGCAGAGATATACACGAAAAAGGGATTATACCCGACATTAAAGTGGCATTAGACATTGTAACAAGTGATCAAACTATGCCTATAATAAATACAAATTCACTCCGTGGTGATATTGCTGAAGATAAACTCGTTAACTCAGCAATAGCCTGGATCAAAACAGAAAAATAACTAATACAGTGCGCTACTTATTATTTTGCTTTTTATTATTCAGTTCGAATGTGTTTGCCGCAAGGATTGCCATCATCATTGACGACATTGGATATCGTCAATCTGATAAGGCCGTGCTGGCGCTGCCATCAAATGTGACCCTGTCGGTGTTGCCACTAACACCTTTAGGCAAAGCCGTTGCCACTCAAGCATACCAACGAGGTAGTGAGATTTTAGTGCACCTGCCAATGCAGGCGCTCAATGGTAAAACAATTGGGCCTGGTGCTTTAACGAACGCTATGTCAGAGCAAGATTTTAAACAGCAGCTAGAACACGCTATCGATAGTGTACCATTCGCAATTGGCGCTAATAACCATATGGGCAGCTTGTTAACGCAGCTTACCGAACAAATGCACTGGGTAATGGATACGCTATTACAGCGGGATATTTATTTTATAGACAGTGTGACAACCAAATTTACTCAAGCTGGAGCAATAGCAGAAGAGATGGGAGTTCCGTTATTAAAGCGGACTATTTTTCTTGATAATGATAAATCAAATGCCGGGTTAGAATTTCAATTTCAACAGGCGATAACACTTGCTGAAACACAGGACAGTATTGTTATTATTGCTCACCCCTACCCTGAAACGTTGGCTTTTTTGAGCAATAATCTTCATCGCTTAGCGGAGGCCAATATCGCCCTAGTTCCCGCGTCAAAGCTATTACCTTTCAATGTAGCCTCACAGGATAAAGGAACTAAAGAGCCTACTGTAAGATTGGAATAGACAAGTCTGGTAGTAGCGACTTAAGCTCTTTATTGTTACTTACAATCATATCTAACGTATAGCCATCAAGCACTGCTAAATAAGCATTAACCGCTTCTGAAAGGACACTTTTTAATTTGCAAGCAGGCGTAAATAAGCAGTATGGCTTACTGCAATCGATAGGAGACAAGGAGTTTTCAAGAGCGCGAACCACTTCACCTATATTGATTTCGTTAGCAGCTTTTGCCAACTTAAAACCACCACTCTTACCTCTTACTGTTTTTAAGTAGCCTAATTTACCAAGATGATGAACAACTTTAGAGATATGGTTCGCTGATAAGTCAAAAACATCTGTAACTTCAGAGATACGAAAAAGCGACTCACGCTCTGGATGTAAAGCCAGATACATCAGTGTTCTCAATCCAAAATCAGTGTAACGAGTTAACTGCATTGCTTACCAATCCATATATTGACTATCTAACAAAATTTTCTAGCTGTTTGTTGCTTGTTCCAATGAGCTAATCAGCCATAAAGCTTCTTCATCATTAGCGCCACAAACATCTTCCGTTGCTGTAAATTGACCACAAACAGCAGGTCTCTCTGGTTTACCAAAAAGCTTACACAAATTACCATCATTCAACTGAATGCACCTAACTCCTGCCAGCTTACCCTGAGGCATTCCTGGAATTGGAGTCGTGATAGAAGGCGCAATGCAGCAAGCACCACAACCTAAGCGACAGTTCATCTTAATACCTTAAATTAGCAATTTTCATTATACCGCTATCAAACAGAATTGATTTGTATCACATCACATACTGCTTAACAGTAAGCCAATATCTTACCAGAATCGTGATCAGTGCATACTATTTAGCATCGACTTATACACACTTTTTACATCTAAAAATTCAGACACAAAAACGCGCTAATAGTACGGATAAGCATTTGCGCAATCTTGGCCCAGCTGACGAGCTCTTCTCAAAAAAGAACCCGCGCTACAGCCTAGACTGACAATTTCAGCTCAATAATAAACCAACGAGCCCGTATATTGTCTCTTTTTATGT